>NZ_JBSGFQ010000125.1:0-34188 GCF_053603495.1 Nonomuraea sp. NPDC004186
CCCGCCGCGCCCCCGGCCCAGGCCGCGCCCCACTTCTCGATGTCCTCCGCTTCGGAGCAGCGGCCGACGAGGGCTTCGCACGGGTCGCGCTCGGACAGCGCGGCGGCGACGTCGGCGCTGGTGGGCAGCCGGCACGGTGCCGAGGACGGCGGGTCGAGCAGTTGCTCCTGGTCGAAGGAGACCTCCACGTCCGTGCCGCACTCCGGGCACGTGGACACGCCGTCCAGGCTGGAGCCGAACAGCGCGGCGCGCAGCTCGAACAGAGCCCGGTCGCGCTGCCCGACGGTCAGGTGGGCCAGCTCGCCGGGGGTGCGGCCCGTACCGGCCGCGAGCAGGGCGAGGCCCCGCTCCAGCGGCGTGCGGTCCCAGCCCGCCTCCCACGCGTCGAGCAGCTCAGCAGCACCGGCCACCACTGTCACCAGGACCGCCCCTCAGGAGTCCTGCTCGGTGGGCTCGGTGACGCTCAGGTCGCGCACCCATCCCTCGTTCTCCAGCTTCAGGTGCTGGATCGCGATGGCGTTGGCGTTGGCGTCGAGGTCGGGCAGCGCCTGGAACTCCGACACCCAGCAGCGGAAGACCTGGTACGCCAGCACCTTCTGGCCCGCCTCGTTGAAGACCTCGATGACGAGGTCCTTCCTGAAGGAGGCCAGCGCCACCTCGCGGTCGCGCTGGTCGGGGCCGGCCTGGGCGTTGGCGTAGTTCCACACCTTGTTGGCCCACTGCTCGAACTCGGGGTCGTGGGTGACCCCGCGTTCCAGGGTGATCGGCTCGTACTTGGTGCGGCCCGGCGACTTGCGCGAGCTGGAGTGGTCGCCGCCGTCGCGGTGCTCGACCACCTCCGTGGTCCGGCGCAGGGCACTGACCTTGCTGATCCCGGCGACGTACTTGTTGTCCCACTTCACCCGGAACTTGAAGTTCTTGTACGGGTCCAGGCGAGTGGTGTTGACGGAGAACTGAACCAATGTCGCTCCTAGGGAGTGGCCGATCGTCAGGCGTCGGGACGCTTCTGCTGGATCCGGATGCGCACGAACTCGGCGGGTTTCAGCGGCTGGAAGCCGACGTCCACGTTGACGACGCCGACGTCGATGTCGGCCTGCGGGTTGTTCTCCCTGTCGCACTTGACGAAGTACGCCTCCCGGGCCGTCCTGCCCTGGAAGGCGCCCTGGCGGAACAGGCCGTCCATGAAGGCGCCGACGTTCAGCCGGATGGAGGCCCACAGCGGCTCGTCGTTGGGCTCGAACACCACCCACTTGGTGGCGCGGAACAGCGTCTCCTCGATGAACAGGGCGAGCCTGCGGACGGGGACGTACTTCCACGGGTCGCCCACCTCGTCGTTGCCCCGGCAGGTCCGCGACCCCCACAGCACGTGCGAGTAGACGGGGAAGGTGCGCAGGCAGTTGACGCCCAGCGGGTTGAGGCCGCCGTTCTCCGCGTCGGTCAGCGCCACGGTCGCCGAACGTACGCCGGCCAGCGCCGCGTCCACCCCCGCCGGCGCCTTCCACACCCCGCGCAGGGTGTCGGTACGGGCGAACACCCCGGCCACGGTGCCGATGGGCCCCACGGTCAGGTCGGGGCCGCCCGCCGGGTCGGAGATCGTGAGGCGCGGGTAGAAGACGGCGGCGTTGCGCCCGGCGACGCCGGTGACCGGCAGCCCCGCGCCCGCCCCCGAGGTCGCGTTGGCGACGGTGGTCCAGGAGAAGGGCGGATCGAGCAGCAGCATCGCCCTGCGGTCCACGCACAGCCGGGCCGCCGCGTCGATCACCGGCGCCCAGCGCGAGTCCCTGTCGTCGGGGGTCCCGGAGGCGGGGGGCGCGAGCTGCGGCGGGATCACCAGCAGGTTGAAGATCGGCACGTCGAGCAGGGCCTGCATGCCGGTGCGCCGGACCGGGTCGCCGATCACGTCGGCGGCGTTGAGCGTCACGTCGGCCGCCGGAGTGACGGTTTTGTCCCCTTCGGGGGGCCGCCTGTCGACCGCGCTGCCGTCGGCCGGCCCGACCAGCCGGGAGGTCTCCAGCGCCCGGTCCAGCCACCTGCCGCGCAGGGCCGCGTCGATGGAGATCTCGTACGTCTCGGTCGCCTTGCCGGAGACCTTGATCGTCAGGGTGTAGTGCTTGCTGTCGGCGGGGTCGTGCTTGACGGTCGCCGTCAGCGTGTTGCCCGCCGTGCCGGGGGCCGTGGCCCGCAGCTTGACGCCGTCACCGAGGTCGATGGTGGCGTACTGGGTGTCGGCGCCGACCCGTACGACGATCGCCTTGGCGCCGCCGTTGAGGAAGAACTGGTAGACCGCGTAGCTCAGCTCGCTGCCGGTCCACAGCCCGCCGAAGGTGCTGTCGTACTCGGTCCAGCTGTTGATCGTCGTCGGGGTGCGCGGACCCTCCAGCGCCAGGCCGACGAACGCCGCCACGGACGTGTCGACGCCGACGATCGGCCGGACCGCGCTCTCGATCTCCTCAAGATAGACACCGGGATAGGTGAATCTCGTCGCCATCGGCCTTCCTCGTCCTGTAGCCGCAGAGCCTCTGCCGGTAGTGTCGGCCCAGGCCATAACCCGGCCGTCACCTCACCGTCACTGCGCCATCACCCAGGCCCTGGACGAGCCGTTTCCGGCTGGACCGCCGCGACCCTCGTGGGGCCGATCGGGCACACTCGTCCCATGCGTAACGGACGGCTCTTCACCATCGTGGGCGGGATCTTCGGTCTGATCGGGCTGGTGCTGCTCTGCGTCGGCATCGCGATCGCCGCCTCCACGGCGGGCTTCCTGACCTCGGCCGAGCGGACCGACGGCACGGTGGTCGAGCTGACCGCGCGGACCAGCACGACCCGGAGCTCCGACGGCCATACCCGCCGCGCGACGTACTGGTACCCGACCGTGGAGTTCACCGTCGGCGGCAGGCGGTACGCGTTCCAGAGCTCCACGGGCAGCAACCCGCCGTCCCATCAGAAGGGCGAAAGCGTGCCCGTCGCCTACGACCCGGACGATCCGTCCGACGCGCGGATCGCGTCGTTCTCGTCGGCGTTCCTCGCTCCGCTGATCGTCGGCGGGCTGGGGGTGGTGTTCACCCCGATCGGTACGGTCCTGTTCGTCAAGGGACGGCGGATCGCCCGGCTGCGTGCCTGGCTCCGGGAGCAGGGACAGCAGGTGTGGGCGGAGATCGAGCACGTGGGACGCGACTTCGGCGTGCGGGTGAACAACCGGCACCCGTACGTCGTCCATGCGACGTGGCAGGACGAGCGGACGGGCCGGACGTACACCGCGGCCAGTGACCACCTCCGCGACGACCCGGGTCCCCGCCTGCGGGGCCGGACCCGCGTTCGCGTGCTGTACGACGCCGCCGACCCCGATCGCAACCTGATCGACCTGGACGCGCTGCCGTCCCCGTCCTGACGGGCCCGCGAGCCGGCTAGAGCGGCGCGCCGATCGCGAACACGTCCATCAGCTGCGCGAGGGTGCGGTAGTAGCCGATGAGGACGACCAGCTCCACGACACCCTCGCGTCCGAGCGGTCCGGCCGCGGCTGCGTACTCCTCGTCGTCCAGGGGGCGCGGGTCGTCCTGCAGCCGCCGGCACAGGCGGTAGGCCGCCGCCTCGGTGGGATCGGCGGAGGTGAAGGTGCCGGAGGCGAGTGTGGACAGCTCCTCATCGGTGAGCCCGGCCGCGCGGCCCACCCGCTCGTGGGCGTACCTCTCGAAGTCGCTCCCGGTCGCCGCGGCGACGGCGAGAATCGCGATCTCGCGGGTGCGGGCGCTCATCCGCGTGCGGTAGCGCAGTGCCGCGCCCAGCTCCTGGAGCGGGCCGCCGAGGAGAGGCGCGTGCAGCATCACGCCGAAGGGCCCGTTGAGCGCCCCGTCCTGGTCCTGGAGCGCGAAGAGCTGGGGCCCTGCGGCGCGGGGACCCGAGGTGATCTGCCGGTAGAGGGCCAGCTGCTCCTCGCTCAGCTCGGCCTCGGTCAGTTTCGGAAGCCGCGGGGCGGGCGTGTCGCGCACGTCGATGTCCTGTTCGCCGGTGTCAGGTCGGAGTTGTGCGGTGAAGAAGTCCGCCGTCCAGGAGCAGGGTACGGGCCCGGCCGCCCGCACCGCCGATCCGCGGCTCGCCCTTCGCCGTCACGGTGGACGGGGCGAGCGTACCTGTCATCGCCCTGAGGTGATCGCCGGCTCCCGCCGCGCCGGCGCCAGCCGTTCGTGGAATCCGCCGTCCGGGGACCGCACGATGATCCCGGTCTCCACTCCGTGCTCGGCCACGTCGCGATCCGTCTGCTGGAGGGCCAGGCAGATCCACCGGGTGATGACGAAGGCGATGACGGGGCCGATGAGCACGGCGTACCTGAAGAAGATCGTCACGGCATCGACCGTGAGCTGGAACTGGTGGGCGAACTGGTCGTTGGCCGCGGCCGCCCACAGCAGGCCGTAGAACGTGACGCCGGCGACCGCGACGGCCGTCTTCACCGGCGTCTCGCGGGGCCGATCGAGCAGGTCGTGCGCGAGCGTCTCGCGGGCCATGCGGCCGGTCGTCTTGGGCCGGCCCAGCGCGTCGCGGCGGCCGCGTCGCGAGGCGAGGAAGCGCTCGGCCATCGGGTACGCGGCCAGGGCGGTGAAGAAGACCCCGGGGATCACCAGCGTGGGGACGATGACCGCGAGGCTGAGCGTGTAGTCCCCGACGGTGAGCTCCCACCCGGGCATGATCCGCAGAGCACCGTCGAGGAACCCCATGTACCAGTCGGGAACCGAGCCCGCCGAGATCTGCGTCGGCGTCGCCGGGCCGTACAGCCATATGGGGGCGATCTGGAACCCGAACCCGAGGATGATCAGCATGCCGATCGTCGCGAGCGCCATCGTCGGGCGCACGCTCCGCCGCGCCGGCAGCGAGGCGACGAACCGGGAGTGGCCGTGCCGCCGTACCAGCAGCTCACGGGCGATCAGCAGCGCGGCCATGATCACCGCGACCAGCAGGTGGCCCCCGTACATGACCGGAATGACCCTGTCACCGGGGAAGTCCGGGCCGAACAGCAGCGACAGCGCCCAGGTGCCCACCACGGGGATGGACTGCACGACCGACTTGATCAGCCACAGGCTCCCGCCCGACAGCAGGTCGTCGGGCAGGGCGTTGCCGGTCTCGCCCGCGGCCATGCCCAGCGCCAGCAGGGTCACCCAGATCAGCCACTGCCCGGTGCGCGGGCGGCGGAACGCGCCGGTGAGGAACATGCGCAGCAGCTGCACCGCGACGGCCGCCACGAAGACGAGCGCCGCCCAGTGGTGGACCTGGCGGATGAGCAGGCCGCCGCGCACCTCCAGGCTCAGGTGCATGGTCGAGTCGAAGGCCCTGCTGACGAGGAGTCCGCGCAGCGGGCCGTACGAGCCGTCATAGGTCACCTGGGACATGCCGGGGTCGTAGAAGACCATCAGCACCGCCCCGGTCACCGCCAGGACGACGAACGACCAGACGGCGATCTCGGCGAACATGAACGACCAGTGGGAGAACTGAAACGAGCGGCGCTTGGCCGGCAACGAACGCATGTGAGCCCCCTAAAAGTGCCTCACTCACAAGACGAAATCGGGCCGGGAGGTGTGACACCGAAGAGGCGCCGGTGACGGTGATTCACGTCACCACGGCCCGAATCACCGGCGGATTTCGCGGAGGCCCCAACCGTTCACCCCCTCTGGGACGTCTTGTCTACATGACGGATTCCGAGGCGTTCGAGGCCTTCGTCACCGCCTGGCACCCGCGGCTGCTGCGGGCGGCCATCCTCATCAGCGGTGACAGGCATCTGGCCGAGGACGTCCTCCAGGATGCCCTGATCAAACTGGCGCGCCGCTGGTCGAAAGTGCATACCGACCCGGTCAATTACGTGCGTACCACCTTGTACAGGGACGTGGCGTCCAGCTGGCGGAGGCGGCGGGAATTCGCCTACGGGGAGCCGCCCGACCTGGCGGATCACGACACCTCGGGAGCGTCGGACCTGAAGGTGGTGTTCGCCCGCGCGCTGGCCAGGCTGCCGGTGAAGCAGCGGGCGGTGCTGGTGCTGCGCTTCTACGAGGACCTGCCCGTCGGGGAGGTCGCCGCGATCCTCCGGGTCTCGCCCGGGACGGTGAAGAGCCAGACGCACGCGGCGCTGAAGCGGTTGCGCGAGGTCGCTCCCGAGCTGGAAGAGGTGTTGATATGACGGACCAGAGGCTGCGGGAGCTCTTCGACGATCTCGCCGAGACGCTGCCCGAGGGGCCGTCCCGCGCGGGCGAGCTGTGGCGGCAGGGTACGCGGAGCCGGGCCCGCCGCCGGTGGACGGCGGTCGCGGTGGCCGCGACGCTCACCGTGCTCGTCGCGGTGGAGATCGTCGTGTCCCCGGAGCCGGTCGAGCGCGGCATCACCGTGTACCCCAGCGCCACCCCCACGCCCACGATCCCGTCGACCCCGCCCATGGACACGGCGCCGCCGCCCAGCGGCGAGGCGGGGCTGCCCGCGCTGGCGACCGGGCTGCCGCAGAAGTGGGCCGGCATCCCCGTCGTGACCTCGGTTCCCGGACCCGTCCTGGCGCTGGCCGAGTTCGGCGATGGGCGGATCTACCTGATGAAGTCCGACGGCCGCGTCCCCCTCGATGTGAAGCTGAGTGATTCCGTGGACTCGGCCGGCAACGGCGGGACGGCGCTGAAGCCCAACTCGCTCTCCCCCGACGGGACGATGGCCGCCTTCCCGCAGAAGGACGCGGTGGTGGTCGTCGACCTGGTGATCGGCCAGACCAGGCGCTACAAGGTGCCGGGGTTCAACGAGATGGTGCTCTGGCGCGGCGAGCAACTCCTCGTCGAGCAGGAGAAGGCGAACTACCTGCTCGACCTGGCCACGGGGAAGGCGCGGCGGCAGTCGTACCAGGGCTTCACAGGTGTCGCGGGCTACCGCGACCTGAGGATCGTCTCGCCCGGCGAAGGCGGCTGGACGGCCATCCAGGAGGGCGGGTCGGAGGTGGTGCTGGACGTCCGGGGCCTCACCGGCGAGGGCGGCATGCCCGTGGGCGTCCTGGGCAATCACGGATGGCAGCGCGGCGGCCTCGTCGCCAGGTCCGCGTCCGCCCACGGCGACCAGGCAGGGAACGCCGACGTGGTCGTCGTGGCCGACGCCGACACGGGACGGGTGGTCAGGACGCTGCTCCTGCCCTGGGGCGACGCTCCTGACACGAGGTGCGGGAAGGGGGGCTGCCCCGTACGCGGCTGGATCGGCCAGGACACGGTGATCATCGAGAGCGGGGACAGGCTGCTCGGCTGGAACATCGGCACCGGCGCGCTGTCCCGCGTCGCCGAACTGCCCGATGAGGTGACCGCCTACTCCCTGCGCGGTTGGTGAGCCCGCGATTTGATCATCAAATGCCCAGACAGGGAGGTTTACCGGAATAATTCCCGTCTAGTCAGATCAGTAATGTGGCCAAATCGCGATTCTTATACGGAATGAACACACACAATCACATACCTTCCGTAACTCATGTTCAGTGATTAAACTCACACAAATGACGACGCATCTAGCTCGTTACCTCACACCGATGGAGGACAGCTCTCGGTGGGACGGGTTCCAATTCCGGCCTGGCGACATCGTCATCAATTCCCCGGCTAAGTGCGGCACCACCTGGACCCAGATGATCTGCGCGCTCCTGGTCTTCCAGACGCCTCAGCTGCCCGCGCCGCTGTCGAGCCTCTCACCGTGGATCGACATGCTCGTACGTCCGAAGCAGGAGGTCTGGGACCACCTGTCCGCGCAGCGGCACCGCCGTTTCATCAAGACCCACATCCCGCTCGACGGCATCCCGGCCGATCCGCAGGTCACCTACATCACGGTGGGCCGGGATCCGCGTGATGTCGCCATCTCCCTGCGCAGCCACGGCAAGAACCTCAAGCGTGAGGTGATCCGCCGGCTGATCCACCAGGCCGCCCAGCCCGGCAACGGGGCGGCCGAGGCCCCGGTCGACGGTCATGACGAGAGGGACCTCCTCGACGAACGGACGTACTTGTTACGTTGGGTCGACAACGACGACTCGCCGTACGCCAACCTCGACTCGCTGCGCGCGCTGATCTGGACGCAGAGCCGCGCATGGGTCCGCCGCTCGGAGCCGAACGTCATCCTGCTCCATTACGCCGAGCTCTCCGAGGACCTCCCCGGCCAGATGCGACGGCTCGCCGGACGGCTCGGCATCGAGATCGACGAGAGCAGGTGGCCGGAGTTGGTCGAGGCAGCAACGTTCCAACAGATGCGAAATCGCGCGGACGAACTCGCACCCGATGAGCAACTGGGCTACATCCGCGATCGCGAACGCTTTTTCCGCAGCGGTAAGTCGGGCCAATGGCAGCAGTTCCTCACCGTTGAGGATCGAGCGCACTACGACCGCCGGATAGCCGAGTTCGCGGAGCCAGACCTGCTCGAATGGCTCCATCATGAGCCCGGCTGACCGTGACTGCGGTGTTTCGGTGACGCACCAGAAAATTCCAGAAATACAGCCAGAAGTGCCCGGGCTCGTGACGGTCGAGCGCGTCCCCTCGTTGGACGACATCGCCGGGCGCGCGTGGGATGACGTCGCCGATCCGCGGGACCTGTTCCAGAGCCGCGCGTGGCTGCGGGCTCTGGAGCAATCCGGTGAAGCGCCCGTCACCTACCTGATCGCCCGTCAACCCGGGCACCCCCGGATCCTCGGCGCCCTTCCCCTCTATGACCCGCTCCCCAGTCGTGGTGACTTCCTGTACTGGCCGGAGCTCCACTTCCAGGACCTTCTGCACGCCGCGGGTCCGCCCGGCGGCCGGCTGGGACTGCTCGCCGGTTCCCGCGCGGGATTCAGCACGCGGCTCATCGTCGACCGCACCCTGCCGGCCACGACCAGGACGGCGGTCCTGCACGCGCTTCGGGACGCCGCCTGCGCCGTGGCGGTCGAGCGCGGGCTCCCGTACACCTTCTTCCTGTTCCTCGACGCCTCCTCATGGAGAGATCTCGCGCCGGTCGTCGGCGACGGAGATCACCACCGGCTGGCGAGCGTCGCGCAGACCGAGCTGGAGCTCCCCGGTGGGGGCTTCGAGGATTACCTCGCGACGCTGCCACGGAACACCCGCACCAGCGTCCGCAGGGAGGTGGGGCTCTTCGCCAGGACCTGCGCGACCGAGACCGTCCCTCTCCGCGAGGCCATCGCGACCGTCGCGCCGATGATCGTGAACGTGCGGGCCAAGCACGGGATGGCGTACGGCGTGGACGCGGTCACGCGCCGCCTCGCGCAGTACTCGGCCGCGCTGGGAGACGCCGCGGCGACGGCCCTGCTGTGCCGGGTGCGGGGCCACGTCGTCGGCGCCGGAGTCCTGTGCCGCTGGCGTGACCGGCTGTACGTGACGGACTTCGGACGCCTCGACGACGACGCGCCGGACCCGTTCGTGTACTTCAACGCCGCCATCTACGAACCCGTCAGGCACGCCTATGCGATGGGGCTGTCGAGCGTCGTCACCGGGGCCGGGGCGGAGCTGGGCAAGGCCCGGCGTGGTTCGGCCGTGCTCCCGCTGACGCACCTGGCGTGGGCGGCGGCCGGGGATCGCCCGGACCGCCGGATCGACACCGCGCCGGCGGAGCAGCGCAGGAAGCACTGGAGTGAGCTACGCGGCGCGCACCCCCGGTACTTCCACTCGGCGTGGGATGAGCTGTTATGACCCGATCCGAGGGAGGCTAGCGTGAGCCGAGGGGACGAGCTGATCAGTCCTGTCCGTGACCCGGCCGGCATCGCCGCGCCGGGGCTTCTCGGACGGGTGCCACGCGACCCGGGCAGGGTCGCCCTGGTCCACGAGGGCCGTGACATCACCTTCGGCGACGTCGCCGCGCTCAGCGAGAACGTCGGCGACGCCGTGCGGGCTCACCGCCTGGAGGGCCGCGTGGTGGGCGTGCCGGCGGAGCGGAGCCCGGAGTTCGTCGCGCGGATCGTGGGGGTCTGGCGCGCGGGCGCCGTCCCGGCGATCCTCGGGGACTGGGGTCCTGAGCGGGTACGCGGAGCGTTGACGGCCACCGGCGCCGCGGCGGCCTTCGGGCCCGCCCTGACCGATCTGGAGCCGCTGGACACCGGCCGGCAGCTCCACGGCCAGGACATGGGAGAAGTCAGTCATGTCCTCTTCACGTCCGGCACGACGGGCAGGCCCAAGGGGATCGTCGTCGGACGGGCGGCCTTCGAGGCCGCCAGTGTGGCGTTCTTCAAGGAACTGCCCATGGACGAATCCGATCGGATCGCCTTTCTCAGCAGGCCCGGCCACGACCCCAGCCTGCGGGAGCTGATCGCGCCCTGGCTCACCGGCGCGACGTTGTTCATTCCCGACGGCCGCACGGCCTCGGATCCCCGGCTGACGGCGGCCTGGCTCGCGAAGCATTCGATCACCGTGCTCCAGGGCTCGCCGGTCCTCCTCCAGCTCATGGCCGGCTCGTCGGGGCTTCCCGTCGAGAGCCTGCGGCTGGTCTGCTCGGTGGGGGCACGGCTCACGGCGGCGGCGCTGCGGTCGGCGGCCCGGTTCGCCCCGCGTGCCACCATCGCCAACTGCTACGGCGCGTCGGAGACCCCGCAGGTCGTGTGCATGCACCAGGTGCCGCCCGGTGAGGGGGTCGCGAGCGAGGACCCGGTTCCCATCGGACGCGCGCTCGGCCACGCCTCGGTCAAGATCGACAGTGCGGGCCGGCTGCACGTGGAAGCCGCCGCCTGCGCGCTCGGCTACACCGACGGAACCCCGCTGCCGGCTCCCGGCCACGACGGCCGGCGCTGGTACGACACCGGCGACATCGTCCGCCGGCTGCCGGACGGCTCGATGTGCTTCCTCCGGCGGGCGGACCGGCAGGTCCAGGTCAACGGCACGCGGGTGGAGCTGGACGAGATCGAGGGCGCGGCCGCCCGGGTCGCCGGCGTCGTCGACGCGACGGCGGCGTTCGTCGAGGACGGCAACGGAGTCGGATCCGTACGCCTGACCGTCGTACGCGGCCCCACGGCGGCGGTCGACGGCGACGAGGTTCGTGCGGTGCTCAGCGACTACCTGGACCCCGCGGTCGTGCCTTCGAGCATCGAGGTGCGCGACTCGCCTGGCGGGCAGGGTGCGGACCGGGCGGCGACGCTGTGGGAGGTGCTTCACGAGAGCGCGCAATCCGCTCTCGGCCGAGGCGGAGGCGGAGGCGGAGGCGGAGGCCGGATCGACCCTGATGGTGGCTTCTTCGAGGCGGGATTCACCTCGATGTCTCTCATGCGTTTCGTGGCGGAGGTCTCCGTTCGTCTCGGAACGGAGATCTCTCCCGTGCTCGTCTTCCAATATCCCACCCTGAACACCTTTGCCGATCACCTGCGGGAGAACCTGAAAGAAGGACGACATGGGTGACCTCGTCGAGCCGATCGCGATCATCGGGATGGCGGGTCGTTTCCCGGCCGCGGTCGACACCCGGCAGCTCTGGAGCAACCTCGTCGCCGGGGAGGAGGCCGTGCGCTTCCCGTCCGCGGACGAGCTCCGGTCGAGCGGCGTGTCACGCGAAGCGCTGGACGACCCGGCCTACGTACGAGCGGTGGCGGAGCCTGAGGGCATCGACCTGTTCGACGCCGAGTTCTTCCGCCTGACCCGGCGCGAGGCCGAGACGTGCGACCCGCAGCTGCGGCTGTATCTGGAGACCTCGCACGCCGCCGTCGAGAACGCCGGCTACGACGCTTCGAGGCTCGGCAGAGCGGGCGTGTTCTCGTCGGTCGCCGCGAACCGCTACGGGATCGGCCGCGTCCTCGGCAGCCTGGAGGCGCTGCGGAGTGCCACCGGCATGGCGGCCGGCATGTGGAACAACCCCGACAGCGCCTCGACGCTGGTCTCGTACAAGCTGAACCTGCACGGCCCCAGCATGACCGTGCAGAGCGCGTGTTCGAGCTCGCTCGTGGCCGTGCATCTCGCCGTGAACGCGCTTCGGCTCCACGAGTGCGACGTCGCCCTGGCCGGCGGCGCCGACGTCGAGTTCCCCGTCGGTCACGGGTACTGGTGGGCCCAGGACGGCCCGCTGAGCCGGGACGGCCACTGCCGCCCCTTCGACGCGGCGGCCGGCGGCACGATCTTCGGCAGCGGCGTCGGCGTCGTGGTGCTCAAGCGGCTCGCCGACGCCCTGGCCGACGGCGATCGGATCTCCGCGGTGATCCGCGCCGTGGCCGTCAACAACGACGGCGCGAACAAGGTCGGCTTCACCGCGCCCAGCGCCGATCGTCAGGCGGAGGTCGTGCTGAGGGCCATGGAGGTCGCCGGCGTGGGTCCCGGGGACATCGGGTACGTCGAGGCGCACGCCACCGCGACCCGGCTGGGTGACGCCATCGAGATCGCGGCGCTGCGGAAGGCGTTCGGCGCCCGGGCGACGTCGGGGCAGTGCCCCATCGGATCGATCAAGGGGAACGTGGGCCACCTGGGTCACGCGGCGGGGATCACCTCGCTGATCAAGGCCGCGCTGTCGCTGGCCCACGAGCAGATCCCCGCGAGCATCAACCTCGAGGAGGTGAACCCGCTCCTCGGGCTCGGGGACTCGCCGTTCTTCGTCAACGACACGCTGCGGCCCTGGCCCCGATCGGCCGGCCGCCGCCTGGCGGGGGTCAGCTCGTTCGGGATCGGTGGCACGAACGCGCACGCCATCCTCGAAGAGGCGCCGCCCCGCGCGGTCGCCCCGGCTCCGGGACCCACGCAGCTGATCGTGTGGTCAGGACGGACGCCGTCCGCGGCCGAGGCCTACCCGGAGCGGCTCGCCCGTTCCTTCGGGGAGAGCGCGGACCCGCTCTCCGACGTCTCGTTCACGCTGCAGAAGGGACGCACGCCGCACCCGGTCCGAGGCGCCGTGGTGGTCGAGAGCCTGTCCGACGCGGCCACCGCCGTGCTCGACCGCGCGAGGCGGATCGTCACGCCGGAGGAGCCGGCGGACCGGAGCACGGTGTTCCTGTTCCCGGGAGAAGGGGCGCAGCACGCCTGCATGGCGGCGGAGCTCTATCGCACCGAACCGGCGTTCGGCGCGGCACTCGACGAGTGCTTCGAGCTCTTCGAGGCCAACGGGCCGGCGCAGCGGCAGATCTGGGAGGGGGCGTCGGAAGGCCTGGAGGACACCACCTTGCTCTTCAGCGTCGAGTACGCGCTGGGGCGGCTGTGGCTGGCGCTCGGCGTCGAGCCCGACGTGCTGCTCGGTCACGGCATCGGGGAGTTCGCGGCCGCCACGCTCGCCGAGGTGTTCACCCTCCAGGAGGCGGTACGGCTGGTGAGCGCCCGCGCCCGGGCGATGGGCGAGGCGCCCCAGGGCGCGATGGTGGCGGTCGCGGCCGACCTGGACACCGTGACGCCACTGCTCTTCGGGAGCCTCGGCGTCGCCGTGGTGAACGGCGACCGGCAGACGGTCGTCGGCGGCTCGGTGGAGGACGTGCGCCGCTTCGAGGACGAGGTCCTCGCCGGGACGGGGCTCGCCGCCTCCCGGCTGAGAGCGCGGCACGCCTTCCACACCCCGGCCATGACGGGCGCCGCCGAGCGGTTCCGAGCGGCCTTCGACGGCATCCGGCCACGCGGCCCACGTTGGCAGGTCTGCTCCGCGTCCGCGGGCGGCCTGGTGGAGGCGGCACAGCTGCGCAGCGTGGACTTCTGGGTCCGGCAGCTCACCCGGCCCGTCCTGGTCAAGCAGGCGCTCGATGCCGTGTTGTCCGGCGGTGACCGGGTGCTGGTGGAGGTGGGCCCCGGGCGGACGCTCACGACCCTCGTACGGTCACATCCTCAGGTGCGCGCCAAGCGGCACCTGGCGGTGCCGACGCTCCCGAACGGGCCGTCGAAGGGCGCCACCGAGCGCGCCTCGTTCCTTCACGCGCTGGCCCGGATGTGGACCCTTGGCGCGGACGTGAACTGGTCGGCGCTGAGTGCCACGGGTCCTCGGCAACGCGTGCCTCTGCCGGGCTACCCGTACCAGCGCGAGCGGCACTGGATCGAGCGGGCGTCGCCGGGCGGTTCGCCCGCTCAGGAGGCGCGGGAGCCGGCGGGCCGCGCGGTGTACCGGCTGCCCACGTGGGTGGAGGCCGCACCGGGCGGGCACCGCGACACCCCCGCCCGGGACCGGCCGCTGGTGTTCCTGCCCGACGATCCGCGACGAGCAGGCGAGCTGGCCGCCCTGCTCGGCAAGGCCGGGTGGGACGCGTTACGGGTGCGGCACGGCTCCTCGTATGCGGAGGCGGCGGACGAGTTCGTGATCCGCCCCCGGCACCCGGCGGACGTCGTCCGGCTGCTGGACGAGCTGAGAGAGTCGCGGCGATACCCGGACCTCATCGTCGACGCGACGCAGCTCGGAGACCCGGCCGAACCTGACCTGGGCAACATCGACGACCAGCTCGACGCCGGTTTCCACCGGATCGTCGAGCTGCTGCAGGAAGCGGCCCGGCGGGCGCCCGACAAGCGCGCCCGCGACGTCCTGGTCGTCACCGAGCTGTCCGCGGACGTGACGGGCGGCGAGACCGTGCACCCGGTGCGGGCCATGCTGCTCGGGCTCCTGCGGAGCTACATGCTCGAGAACCCGCGTGCCAGGTGCAAGCTCGTCGACGTCCAGGGTGGCGCGATCGACGATCGGCTGCTCGGGGAGCTGCGCGGCCCCGAGCGATCGGAGATCGTCGCCCTGCGGGGGGATCGGCGTTGGGTCCCCGGCGAGCGGGAGCTCGTCCCTGGCGGGGTGGGCCCTGCCGACCTGCGGCGCGGGGGTGCCTACGTCATCACCGGCGGGCTCGGCGGCCTCGGCCTGGCCGTGGCGCGCGGCCTGGCGGACACCGGCCTGCGACCGCGGTTGCTGCTGCTGGGTCGCCATGCGACAGGCGGGCACGACGCCGAGCTCGCCGAGATCCGGGCCCTCGGAGCCGAGTGCCGCGTCGAGGCCTGCGACGTGACCGACGTGGAGGCGCTGCGGCGCGCGATCGACCGGGCGTCGGACTCCTTCGGGGGCGTCAACGGGGTGTTCCACCTGGCCGGCGTGGCGGGAGGGGGCATGCTCCAGTTCCGGACGCGGGAGCAGGTGTCGGCGACGCTCGCGCCGAAGGTCCACGGTACGTTGGCCCTGGTCGAGGTGCTGCGGGGCCGGACGGACCTCGACTTCTTCGTGGCCTTCTCCAGCCGCGCGGCGCTCAGGGGCCTGGTCGGCAGCGCCGACTACGCCGCGGCGAACGCCTTCCTCGACGCGCTGGTGCGCCGCCAGCCCCTGGCCGGCTGCGCCTCGATGACCATCAACTGGCCGTCCTGGGCCGAGGTCGGCATGGCCGCCCGCCAGGGGCGGCAGCCGCAGGCCGGGCGCTCCGGACCGGGGGCGGAGGTGCGCCGGTGGTCGACCCCGCTGTCGGCCGAGGACTATCCGATCCTGGACGAGCACCGTATGAACGGCGTGCCGGTGCTGCCGGGCACGGCCCAGGTCGACTTCGTCCTGCGCGCCTTCCGCGAGGCGGTCGATCACCCGGACGGCCGGCCCGCGCAGCTGCGCCACATGGTCTTCCGGCAGCCGATCACCACCCCGGAGCCCGTGTCGCTCGAGGTCGGCTTCGAACCGCATGAGGACCTCTGGCGATTCACCGTCCGCTCCGCGCCGCTCTCGCCGTCCCCCGGCTCATCCGGCGACTACCGCGTCCACACGACGGGTGAGATCCGGCTGGCGGACGCCGGTGCGGGCACGGTGGACCTGGACGGGCTGCGCGCGTCGCTGCCCGAGCGGCGGGTGCCCGCGAACGATCCTGACAACCGGCTGTTCACCATCGGTCCGCGGTGGCCGGGAGAGGAGATCTGGATCTCCGGGGAGGACGCCGGCACGAAGCTCGCCGTACTCACCTTTCCCGAGGCGTTCGACCATGAGCTCGACGAGCACGCCCTGCATCCCACCCTGCTGGACGCGGCGGTGTCCCTGGCGCGGGATCCCGACCACGAGCCTCCGCACGCGCCCTTCGCGTACCAGTCGATCGTGGTGCACCGGCCGATCCCGGGGCTCGCGTACAGCCACATCCGCCGGCGCCCGAGCGGTTCGGACACGATCGTGGCCGACATCGACGTGCTGACGGCCGGCGGTGACGTCGCCGTCGAAGTCAGGGGCTTCACCATGCGCCGCGTCGACGAGTCCATGGTCGCCCCCGAGACCTACCGTGAGGAGCGGGACCCGGGGATCACGCCCGCGGCCGGGGTCCGCATGTTGCTGCGCATCCTGGGCGGGCCCGGCCACAGACAGGTGGCGATCACCTTGGCGGGCGAGGACGCGGTGCTGAAGAACCCCGAGGTCACGCCGGACGACGATGCGGAAGAGGACGCATCGCCCGATCGCGTCACGGATGAAACGCCGTCGGACGGGGCGGCGCTAGAGGCCCGGCTGACGGAGATGTGGTGCGCCGAATTCGGTGTGGAGTCGGTCCGCCCCGACGAGGACTTCTTCGAGCTGGGCGGCGACTCCTTCGCCGCTGTGGGGCTGGTGGAGGAGATCCGCAGGGGTTTCGACGTGGACGTCGGCATCGCCGTGATCTTCGACCACCCGACGGTGGCCGAACTGTCCGCCGAGCTGCGACGGCTGCTCAGCCGCGAACCTTCCTGACCCATTCGCGAAGGGTCTCGGCAGGCAGCTCCTCGACGATCTGGTGGCCGCCGTCGATCAGGTGGACCGAGAGCCACTCTGTCGTGTACCGGCTCCAGTCGTCGAGGCACTCGGTGTCCCAGGAGCTGGCATCGTCTCTGGCGCCGACCGCGACGATCGGCGCGTTGAGCACCGGGCGCGGGTCCGACTCCAGATAGCGGTTGAGGAGGCGGTACTCGGACCGCCAGAGACGTGCGTACTCGGGGAGGGCCACCGTGTCCAGGATGTGCGGCGGCGCCTCGATCTCCTCGGCCAGCGCCCGGTCCGGCAGGTCCGCCAGAGGCGAGACGGGCGTGCGATGCGGCGGGTACTGGCACATGACGACGATGCCGCGAAGCTGCCGCTCCAGGTGCCTGGCCGCCTCCAGGCAGACCAGGGCACCCATGCTGTGCCCCACGAGCACGACCTCCGTGGCACCGGAGTCCGCGACGAGGGACGCGAGCGCCGCGCCGCGGACGTCGACGGAGGGCACGTTCATCGGCTCGCTCCAGCCGGCCCGGCGGATGACAGGTTCCCGGCCCGGTTCGTTCCACCGGTCCACGAACTTCGTCCGGCCTCCCAGACCGGGAACGAAGATGACGGCCTGGTCGCCATCGAGTGACGGGCTGACGACGTAACTCGCAGATTCCTGACCACTCATGTAATTCGCTCCTAATTAACCCCTGACAATACTGGATCATTTAAATGGATCTATGGCAAAGTGTGATAGGTGTCCACGCTGCTTGCCGCCGCCGTGATCATCCTGATTGCTTCAACGGTGCACGCCGTGACCGGATTCGGGTACGCCCTCGTCGCCACCCCGCTGCTGGCCCTCGCGGTCGACCCCCATACAGCGGTGGTCTCCACCACGATGTCCGCCCTGGCCATGACCATCACGATCGCCGTGCGTCAGCGTCACCACGCCGAGTGGAAGGTGGCCATGATCGCCATGGCCGGCATCGTGCTCGGCCTGCCGATCGGCCTCTGGGTGTACGGAGTGACGTCCGAGCGATTGCTCACGGCGCTGATCGGGGTCGGGGTCTTAGGCTGCACGGTGATGGTGTGGCGGCGCGTGAAGGTGCCCGGAAATGTCCCCGTATTGGTGGGAGTCGGTCTCGTGTCCGGTGCGCTTTCGACGTCCACCGGCACGAATGGGCCGCCGATGGTCGCCGCCTTCCAGGGCATGGGCTATGAGCCCGCCAAGTTCCGCGCCACCCTCTCGGCGGTGTTCGCCGGCACGAGCGTGTTCAGCCTGATCGGGTTCGCCGTGGCCGGCCAGGTGAACACCCAGTCGCTCTGGATCGGGCTGGTGGG
The DNA here is from genome assembly GCF_053603495.1 of Nonomuraea sp. NPDC004186. Taxonomy (NCBI): domain Bacteria; kingdom Bacillati; phylum Actinomycetota; class Actinomycetes; order Streptosporangiales; family Streptosporangiaceae; genus Nonomuraea; species Nonomuraea sp. NPDC004186. Next base: position 17,887 of record NZ_JBSGFQ010000125.1, read on the forward strand.
CCTGCCCGTCGTGCAGCTGGGGTGGTTCGCCGGCAACGCGATCTTCAGCCGGATCGATCCGGATCGTTTCCGCAAGGTGGTGCTGGCCGCTCTCCTCGTCAGCGCGGCCGTGACCCTCGCCAGCGCGCTCAACGGCTGACGCCTTCGAGCGAAACGCGCACTCGGGGACAATAGTGACGGAAGTCTTACGGGACTCCGCCTTTCCGCGCAGCCGGGAGCCGCGGGTGCTCGAATCGCCCATGTGACTCATGAACGACATTCAGCGGAGAGCGGCCCGCCCATCGCGCGACGGGTGATGCTCTCGATGCTCGGCGCGGGCGCCGCCGGCCTCGCCGCCGCGCCTCTCGTGCGGAGCGGCTGGGAACGGCTCCTCGGGGCGGCCTCCGAGAACGACCCCACCGGGCTCAGCGGGCTGCTGCCCAACCCGGGCGGCTTCCGGTACTACAGCGTCGCGGCCTCGGTGCCCAGGAAGACCGCGGTCGACTACCGGCTGGAGATCAGCGGCCTGGTCGAGCGGCCGGGGACGTACACGCTGGACGGGCTGCGCGCGCTGCCCCAGACCTGGGTCGTCGGCGAGGCACGGTGCACCGACGGCTGGCGGGTGCCGGACGTCCCCTTCTCCGGGGTGCTGCTCTCGCACCTCCTCGACGCGGCGGGGGTGCGTCCCGAGGGCAAGGCGGTCCGCTTCACCTGCTTCGACGGCGTCTACAGCGAAAGCCTCACGCTCGAACAGGCCCGCCGGGCCGACGTGCTGGTGGCCCTGGACATGCTGGACGCGCCGGTCACGCACGCCCACGGGGGCCCGGTGCGGCTCTACGTCGCCCCGATGTACTTCTACAAGTCCGCCAAATGGCTGTCCGGCATATCCGTCACCGACCAGGTCATCCCGGGCTACTGGGAGGAGTACGGCTATGACGTCGACGGCTGGCTCGACCCGGCGGCCTGAGGGCTCGCGGCGGCGGTTCAGCCGGGGCGAGCGGCTGGTTCACCGCGCGACCGCCGGGCTCATGCTGCTGTGCGCGGGGACGGCGGCCTGCCTGTACTTCCCGCCGCTGGCCCAGCTGGTCGGCCGCCGCCACCTGATGGTCGTCGTGCACGAGTGGTCGGGGCTGCTGCTGCCCGTGCCCGTCCTGCTCGGTCTCGCCTCGCGGGCGTTCCGGGCCGACCTGCGCAGGCTCAACCGGCTGGCGCCGTACGACAGGGAGTGGCTGCGCGCGGCATGCGGGCGGATCCCGGGCCCGCGGCCGGCCGGCAAGTTCAACGCCGGGCAGAAGGTCTACGCCGGGTGGATCGCCGGCGCCGTGCCGGTCATGACGTTCACCGGCCTGCTGATGTGGTTCACCGGCCTGCTGCCGGGGATCCCCCGCGCGAGCGCGATCTTCGTGCACGACCTGACGGCGGTGGCGATCGCCGCCGTCGTGATCGGGCACATCCGGCTGGCGCACCGGGACCCGGAGGCGCGGCGCGGGATGCGTACGGGCTGGGTGACGACCGCGTGGGCCAGGAAGCACCATCCCCGCTGGCTCGACGACGGGACGGACGGCCAGTCACCGGCTTGAGCGGTGATGGCGATTGCACGGCGAGACGTCACCTGTCAAACTGGTGATGTGAAGCATGTCTTTCTGTGCGGCAACCCCGCGCTCGACCTGGCCTGCACGCTCCGGGCGCGCCGCACCACGCGCTTCGAGACGCTGGACGCCCCGGACCGGCTCGACGCCTGGTATCTGGAGTCCGGCATCGTCGACGCCGTCTCCCCCTGCCAGGAGGCTGACCTCGTCCAGGCGGTGGCGGTGCGGGAGGCCCTCTACGCGCTGGTCACCGCCCGGCTGGCCGACGACGGATATGACGACGAGGCGCTCGCCCTGGTGAACGAGACGGCGCGCAAGCCGCCGGCGACACCCCAGCTCACCGCCGAGGGGCGGTGGGTCGAGGCGACGCCGGCGCAGGCACTGTCCACCGTGGCGCGGCACGCGATCGAGCTCCTCAGCGGCCCGGAGGTGCCGCTGATGAAGGAGTGCGCCAACCCCGAGTGCACCAAGGTCTTCATCGACCGCTCGCGGGGCGGGCGGCGGGAGTGGTGCGGCATGGAGTCCTGCGGCAACAAGATCAAGGCGGCGGCCTACCGGGCCCGCAAGAAGGAGACGGCCGGGGCCCGCTGACCCCGGCCGGCGGCGATCAGGCGGGGTAGTCCTTGGGGTTGATCTGCGAGGTCTGCGCCTTGCCGCCCTTGACCGGGTGGAGGGTGATGGTCCAGATGCTGTACGAGGTGGCGGTGGTGACGAACTTCAGCCGCTGGTTGAAGCGCTGGTAGGCGGCCCCCACGGCGAACCTGCGCTTGCTGGTGCTGAAGCGGGAGCCGGTGGTGAAGTAGATCCGGTACGAGCCGTCCCTGACGTCCTTGATGCTCGCGGACGACTTCGCGCGGACGTAGATGCTGACCGCCTTGGTCCTGCCCTTGACGAGGGTGACGACGCCGTCCCTCGGCGTGCCGTTCTTGATCTTGAGGACGCCGCGGCCGCCGCTGAGGCCGTCGTAGATGATCCTGCCGTTGCCCGGGCGGGCCGCGGCGGCGTTCTGCGAAGCCAGGACGACGGACTCCGTGCCGGTCGCGGCGGTGGCGCCGGCCGGGGAAGCGGTCAGCAGGCCGGCGGTCAGCGCGACGGCGACGGCACCGGCCCGCAGGGCGGCTCCTTCGAGAGGTTTCTTCACGACGAACATCTCCTTGGGGGGCATGGTCACAGCCAGGGACAAACATAGAAGAAACCGGGCGGATCGCGTACCTGTTATGTCACAGGAGTGCTCTTCACGAAGTCGCGGAGGTCGCCGGACAGCTCCCGCAGGCTCGCCTCCACGCTGTACATCATGTGTCCCCCGGCGTAGGCGGCCGTCCTGACGCGTTCGCGGGGCCAGGCCGACTGGCGTACGGCGTGCCGGGCGGCGCCGATCGTCGTCGTGAGGTCGTACAGGCCGGTGCAGATGAGCAGCCGCATCGCCGGCGCCCGCGTCATCGCGCGGGCGATGGAGTCCATGTAGGGCCAGTCCCCGAAGGGGGACGTCGCGCCCCACCGCCAGACGTCCGCCGGGGCGCGGCCTTCGGCGTCGACGGGTGGCTCCATGCCCCGGTAGTCGCCGGGCCGGGCGGCTTCGAGGAAGTCCTTCAGGTGGGTCGCGATGGCGGGTTCGAGCGCGTCGACGATCGCCGAGACGCCGGTGGGGTTCACCGGTCCGCCGACGTGCGCGCTGAACGACCCCTCGCCGGCCGGCTCGGGCACGGCCGGCGGTCCCGCGTACCGGCCGTCGTACATGTAGAGGACGAGCCCTTCCGCGGCCAGGAGTTCGGCCCGGAAGTCGTGCTTGGACAGGCGCAGGTTCCGCTCCGTCCAGCGGCTCGCCGGGATCCCGGTGAGCGACGCCAGCCGCTCCGCCAGGCGCCCCCGCTCCCCGGCGGGCAGGTCGTCGCCCTGGAAGAGCCCGGACAGGTATTCCGTGTCGGCGAAGTGCGAGGACTCCGTGATCACGTCGTCGAGGGTGCGGCCGGCGCGGTCGATCTTGCCGTGGTACCAGGCGATCGCCGTGAGGGTGGGCAGCGAGACCGCGTAGCTGAGGATGTTGGCCGGCCGCCGGCAGGTTTCGATGATGTTGGTCGCCTGGCTCACCAGGACGACGCCCTCGACGCGGACCGGCTCGGCGAGCGCGGTCAGCAGTTCCGAGACCACCGCGACCCTGATGGATCCGTAGCTCTCGCCCACCAGGTACACCGGGGAGGCCGACCGGTCGTGGTCACGTAGCCAGCCCTCGATCCACGTCGCCATCTGGCGCGCGTCCGCGTCGACGCCGTAGTACGTCGCCGGGTCGACGCCCTCGGCCACCCTGCTGAAACCGGTGCCGGCCGGGTCGAAGAAGACGAGGTCGGCCACGTCCAGCAGGCAGTACTCGTTGTCGACGATCGGGAAGCCCGACGGGTCGGCGGCGAGGTCGTCCGGGTAGGCGATCCTGCGCGGCCCGAGCCCGCCCATGTGCAGCGGTGTGGCCGCGACGATCGGCCCGCCGTTGCAGGCGAAGATCACCGGGCGGTCCGCGGGGTCGCCCTGCCCGGCGGCCACGTACTGGGTCGACACCACGTACGCGCCCGGCTCGCCGCCCTCACGCGGGACGGCGGCCTCCCGGACGGTGGCGGCGTAGCGCAGCCGGCGGCCGTTGAACACGCCTTCATGAAACGTCGTCACTGGCTCACGCACGGGGGTTCCTCTCCAGTCGGTGCTTTCACGACCGCGCGAAGGTCGGCGGCCAGGCGTTCGCGCGACGCGCGCCCGAGATAGGGCATGTGGCCGGACTCGTAGGTGCGTACGCTGACCCGTTCCGGGTCGATGGGGGCCTGCGAGAGCGCGTAGTTCGTCTCCCCCAGGGTCGTGACCAGGTCGTACATCCCCACGCACAGCAGGACGCGCAGGTCCCGGTTGCGGCGCAGCGCCACGGCGAGGTCGGCCGCGTAGTTGCCCGCGGGCAGGCGCGCGCCGTCGCCGTAGTCCCAGCGGAAGTTGACCCGGGCGAACTCGATGGTCCGGTAGTCGTCGTCCCGCTCGACGCAGAGCTCCTCGCGCAGGTAGCCGTCGATGGCGCCGGCGAAGGAGGGGACGTACTGCCCCATCGCGGGATCGTCGGCCACCGGGTCGCCGCCGGCCCCGGCCAGCGGCAGGCGGTAGCGGCTGTCGTACAGGCCCACCTGCTCGCCCCGGTCGCGCAGCAGCAGGCTCGCGAACCGTTGCGGGGTGAGGCGCAGATCATGCTCGGCGATCACGCCGGGCGCGAGCCCGATGAGCTCGTGCAGCCGGGCCGCCACGGCCTCGCGGCGCCGCCGGTCGAGCCGGGAGCCGGCGAACAGGGCCGTGAGATAGTCCTCCTCGGCGAACCGGGTGGCGGCCTCGACGTGTTCCCGGACGTCGGCCGGCCGTCCGGGCAGCCGGTCGTGGTACCAGGCGGTCGCGGCCAGCGAGGGCAGCGTGGTCACGTGGGCGAGGTTCGCCCCGTTGCCGAACTGGAGGCCCGGCCCCATCAGGATCACGCCGTTGAGCGCCAGCGACTCCAGGCGGCCGGTGGTGGTGGGCCCGCCCGCGCTCAGCTTCGCGACGGTGGCCGCCCGGATCGCGCCGTAGCTCTCGCCGAGCAGGAACTTCGGGGAGTTCTCCCGCCCGTGCCGCCGGGACCACTGGGTGATGAACCGCATCGTGGCGATCGCGTCGGGGACGACTCCGTAGAAGTCGGCCTGCCGCTCCTCGTCCAGCACCCGGCTGAACCCGGTCCCGGGCGGGTCGATGAACACCAGGTCCGCGCTGTCCAGGACGCAGTCCGGATTGTCGGCGAGCCCGAAGGGCGGGGCCATCCGGGGCCGCAGCAGGTCGGCGTCCGCGACGCGCCGGGGGCCGATCCCGAGGTGCAGCCAGACCGAGGACGACCCCGGCCCGCCGTTGAAGGCGAAGATCACGGGCCGTTCGGACGCGCCGGGCACGGTGTAGCTCGTGCAGACGTAGCGCGCCCCCGGTTCGCCCGACGAATCGGGTACGACGATCTCGTCCACCCGCGCTTCGTACTTGACGTCGAGACCGCCGAACACGGCCTCGCGATGGATGCCGGGCATGGTCACCGGGGGACTCCTTTCACCGGCGGCGCGGCCGTGAACGGGGCGATGGACAGCTCGCGGTGGATGTCCGCGGGGAAGTAGAGGTCGCCGCCCTTCACGGTCATGCGGATGCGGCGGATCGCGGAGAGGTCCCGGGTCGGGTCGCCGTCCACCAGGATCAGGTCGGCGCGCTTTCCGCGGGCGACGCTGCCGCTCAGGCGCTCGCGGCCCAGGTGGCGGGCGCAGTCGAGGGTGGCGATCCGGAGCACCTCGGCGGCGGGGATGCCGGCCGCGGCGTACAGCTCCAGCTCGCGGTGGACGGTGAAGCCGGAAGGGTCGTCCGTGCCCGGCCACAGCGGGACGCCGTGCGCGTGCAGCAGCGCCATGGTCTCCAGGAGCTTGGGGAAGGCCTCGTCGTAGCCGTCGTCCGGGTTGGGGACGTAGGTGCGCTTGCGGTAGCGCTGGTAGCCGACCGGCATGTGGTCCAGGTACGGCCGGTCGCCCTCCTGGATCCGCCCGGCCCGGGAGAGCATCAGGCGTTCGAGGATGACGGTCGTGGTGTCGAGACCGATCCCCCGCTCCAGCATGAGATCGAGGGTGTGGCGGACGCGGGGCGAGTCGAGGTCGAGATCCTTCGCGCGGGTCAGCGCGGTGAGCCGCAGCGGTGTCCTGGTGTCCTCCTCGGGGTCCAGGAGCCAGCCGAGGAGGAGCTGGTTGATGTGGGTGATCTCGTCGTAGCCCGCCTCGATCATCCCGTCGGGGGTGGCGAAGGCCGGGATGTGGCCGGTGACGCGCAGGCCCAGCCGGTGCGCCTCGGCGGCGAGCGGGGCCACCCAGGCCGGGTCGACGGAGTTGTAGATCTTGATTTGGTGGTAGCCGCGCTCGGCGTACCAGCGGACGGTGGCGAGCGCGTGGTCGAGGTCGCCGGGGATGACGCCGATGCGGGCGGAGTGCGGGCTGCGTCCCTCGATGAGCCCGGAGGGGACGATGGACGGCCCCGGCAGCTCGCCCGAGTCGATCCTGGGGATCAGGCCGAGCAGCATGGCGTTGTCGTTGCCCATGTCACGGGTGGTGGTGACGCCCGCGGCCAGGTAGAACAGGCCGCTGGCGGCGGTGTTGTGGGCGTGCATGTCGTGCAGCCCGGCCAGCAGGGTGCCGCCCTGGCCGTCGATCTCCACCCCGTCGCCCGGGGCGTCCGGCCCGACGGAGGTGATCACGCCGCGGAAGAACACCACCGAGCACGGCTCGGTGAGCCGGAGGGTCCCGGGGTCGAAGACCCGCACGTCACGGATGCGGACCGGCTCGTCGCAGACCTGCCGGACGCTCTCGCCGACCCGGGCCACGTGCTCCGCCGACAGGACGGTGTCCAGGGCCGCGAGCTCCGCGGCGTCCGGCAGGTGGTCCTCGCGCACCATCAGGGACCCGCCGAGCCGGGCGACCAGCCGCCGCTCGTGGTCCAGCAGCACGAACTCCGGCAGCAGGCCGACGCCCCTGAGCACGTAAGCGTCCAGGTCATGCCCGGACAGGGTCACGCGCCGCAGGAATTCGGCGGTGACGCGGCCGCCCGGCAGCGCGTCCAGCGCGCCCCCGTGATCGAGGACGGCGCGGGCGTAGATGCCCGAGGCGTAGGGGCTGGAGTCGTTGGCGAGGTACAGCCGGCGCTCTCCGCCGGGTGCCCGGCCACGATCGGCCTGGCTCTCCCAGACGCCGTCGCGGAGCCGTTCGCGTACGGCGCCGCCCATCAGCGAGGTGCCGTCGATCTCCCACGCGGCCGGGACGCCGTGCGCGTCCAGGGTCACGCGCTCGCGCAGCTTGGCGCCGCGGCCGTTGTCGTCCATGGCGGAGTCGATCAGCAGGTCGCCGCCCGAGCGCTCCACGGTGACGCGGCCCGTGACCTCGCCGCCCGAGACGACGGCGAAACGCTCAGTCATCCTTGCCGCGCCAGGCCACGCAGGTGATCTCGATGTTGGCGCCGGCGGGCATGTCGCCCACCACCACGGCGGCCCTGGCCGGGGGCTCATGGCCGAAGTAACCGCTGTAGACGTCGTTGAGCAGCGGCCAGTGCTCGATGTCGCGCAGGTAGCAGGTCGTGCTGACCACGTCCTGAAGGCGGAAGCCGGCCTGGGTGATCGTGGATTCGAGGTTCTTCATCGTCTGCCGGATCTCGGCCTCGATGCCGCCCTCGACGATCCGGGTCGTTCCCGGGACGAACCCGCCGGTCCCGGCCACGTAGCAGGTGTCGCCGGCGACGACCGCCGACGAGTACGGGCCGAGCGCGGACCCGGTGTTGACGACCTTCTTCGGCATCGACTCTCCCATCAAGCGTGACCTCTCGGCGAGATTTCAACACACGGTAGAGGATTTCCAACAACAGTCAAGAGTAATCCGGGGCCGAGCTGCCGTTACCCGACAGAAACTTGTGGCTATTGTAGAGAACTAAAACAGGTCGTATAGTTCCCGTCACCTCGGTGAAGGGAAGCCACCTATGCAATCGGTTACTCGGCGCCGCGCCGGAGCCGCGCTCACGCTCACGGGGGGCCTCGTCCTCCTGACCGCGTGCGCCTCCGGCGCCTCCGGCGGCCCGGCCGGCCGCAACGCTCCGACGGAGCGGAAGATCGCGTCGTTCACGTACGCGATCTCGCAGATGCCCACGTCGTTGAGCGGTATCACCACCAAGACCAACACGCAGATGATCACCTCACTGGTCGCGGAGCCGCTCGAGCGGATCGGCTTCGACCAGGGCCAGATCAGGATCACGCCGGGGCTGGCCGTCTCGGCCGCCGAGCCCGACAAGAGCACGGTGGTCTACCGGCTCCGGGACGGCGTCACCTTCTCCGACGGCAAGCCGCTGACGCCGGAGGACGTCGTCTGGAGCATCGACGCCGCCGCCGTGCCCACCGCCGAGACCGCGGGCAACATGCAGGGCTTCAAGAGCGCGGAGGTCACCGGACCCCGCGAGGTCACGGTGACGTGGAAGTACCCGACCGCCTTCCTGCGCAACGCCCTCGGCGGCCTCCCGATCCAGCAGGCCGCGTTCGCCAAGGCGCACCCCAAGGACCTCGGCACCTCGGCCGCGCTGCCGATCGGCACCGGCCCCTACGTCTTCAAGACGCAGACCTCGCAGGACATCACGCTCGCCCGCAACCCGGGCTACTGGGGCACTCCGCCCAAGCCCGACTCGGTGAAGTTCACCGTGATCAGCGACAACTCGGCCGCCCAGCTCGCCATGCGCTCGGGATCGCTTCAGGGCGTGCAGGTCAACGACCTCAAGACCACCGCGCAGTGGAAGGGCAGCGGGGCCTCGCTGCACATGGCGGACGACTTCAACTCCGACCTCCTCTCGATGGACACCGGCAAGCCGCCCTTCGACGACCTGCACGTCCGCAAGGCGGTCGCGCACTCCATCGACCGCAAGGGCGTGCTGGCCGCCGCCTTCGGCGAGCACGCCGCACTGCTGAAGACGATCGTGCCCACCGGCGAGCTGGCCGGCGTCGCCCAGGAGGCCGAGGCGGAGGCGTTCCTCGGCCGGCTCCCGGCGTACGAGTTCGACCTGGCCAAGGCCAAGGCGGAGCTGGCGCAGTCCGCGCACGCCGGCGGGTTCGAGGTCACCGTCCCCTATCTCAACACCTCCGCGTGGGAGCGGCTGCTGCTGCTCAACCTGCAGCAGAACATGAAGCAGCTGGGCGTCACCGTCACCCCCAAGCCGGTGCCCCCCGGCCAGTGGTTCCAGACGTTCTTCAGCCACCAGACCACCGGCATCCAGGTGATCACCGGATTCGGCAGCACCCTGCCCGACCCCTCCGGGCTGATGTTCGGCTTCGTCGGCAAGGCCAACATGAAGCCCAACTTCCCCAACTCGGCGAACTTCACCACCCCGGTCGTCGAGAAGAACTTCCCGCTCATCGCCCCCGAGACCGCCGGGAAGTACTCCAAGGAGGAGCGCTGGGCGGCGACCAAGGCGATCATCACGGAGATCGCCGAGCAGGTCCCGTACGTGCCGCTCTACACCCAGCAGCAGGTGTACGCGCTGGCCGGCGGGCTCACGTTCACCAGAACCCCGACGCTCTTCGACAAGCAGAGCGGCGCCTGGATCGAGCTGCTGCGTTCGAACAAATGACGATCATCCTCTTCCTCGCCAAGCGGCTGGGCGCCATGCTCCTGCTGCTGCTGGTGCTCAGCTTCCTGGTCTTCGGGCTGCTGGCGGCCAGCCCCGGCTCGCCGGTGCAGACCCTGCTCGGCACCCGCCCGCCGACACCGGAGGTGCTGGCGGCGCTGCAGGCCAAGTACCACCTCGACGAGCCGTTCCTGCTCCAGTACTGGTCCTGGCTCGGCGACGCGCTCCGGCTGGACTTCAGGCAGTCGATCTCCATCCAGACCGACCAGGACGTCCTGCTGCTGATGGGTGACCGGGCGGCGATCACGCTCCAGCTCGCGTTCTACGCCGTGGTGCTGGTCGTCGGCTTCGGCATCCCCCTCGGGATGGCGGCGGGCATGCGGCGCGGCCGTCCCACCGACCGGGCCGTGTCGTTCCTGGCCACGTTCGCCATCAGCGCGCCGCCGGTCGTGCTGTCGATCGCGCTGCTGTACGTGTTCGGCGTCGCCCTCGGCTGGTTCCCCGTCTACGGGATCGGCGAGGGCTTCAGCGAGCGGGTCGCCCACCTGACGCTGCCCGCGCTGGCGCTGGCCGGATTCCTGTCCGCCGTCGTCATCCGGCAGACCCGCGCCGCCACCCTCACCGTCATGCAGCAGGACTACATCACCTTCGCCCGCATCCGCGGGCTCAGCCCCGCCCGGGTGCTGGTCCGCTATGCCCTGCGCAACTCCGCCCTGCCCGTCGTGACCAGCACGGGGATGCTGGTCATCGCCGCGCTGTCCGCCGGGGTGTTCGTGGAGCAGGTCTTCTCCCTGCCCGGGATCGGCACCCTGCTGCTGCAGGCGGTGGTCGACAAGGACATCCCCGTGGTCCAGGGCCTCGCCGTGCTCCTGGGGGCGCTGGTGGTGCTGGTCAACCTGGTCGTCGACCTGCTGGGCCTGGCGCTCGACCCCGGCACCCGTACGATCGCGAAAGCAGGTGCCTGATGGCGGTGATCGCCCTTTCCGCCTCCGCGCGAAGCGTGGCCAGGGCTCCCCTCATGGTGCGCCTGGCCGCGGGCTTCCTCCTGCTGGTCGCCGTGCTCGCCGCGGCCGGGCCGTGGCTGACGCCCTACGACCCCGGCGCCCAGGACCTGATGCTGAACGTGTCGGGCTCCAGCGGCGCGCACTGGCTCGGCACCGACCAGCTCGGCAGGGACGTGCTGTCCCAGGTCATCGCGGGCACGCGCAGCGCGCTGGCCGGCCCGCTCTGCGTCGCGCTCGGCACCGTCGTGGTCGGCGCGGCCCTGGGCGTGCTGGCCGGATACCGGGGCGGCTGGATCGACTCGCTGCTCAACCGGCTGGCCGATCTGATGTACGCGCTGCCCGGGCTGCTGGTGATCATCGTGCTGGTCGGCGTCGTGGGCGGCGGCTACTGGTTCGCCGTCCTCGTCCTGGCGGTGCTGTCGCTGCCGGGCGAGATCCGGCTGTGCCGCAGCGCCACGCTCGCCCAGGCGCGCCTGCCGTACGTGGACGCGGCCCGCACCCTGGGCCTGCCCGCCGGGCGGATCATGGCCAGGCACCTCCTCCCCAACATCATGCCCACCGTGATCGCGACCTTCCTGCTGGACTTCGTCGGCGCGCTGATCAGCCTGTCCGGCCTGTCCTACCTCGGCCTGGGCGCGCCACCCGGCAACCCGGACTGGGGCGCCCTGCTGCAGAGCGGCCAGAACCTGCTCGCCGACAACCCCTGGATCTCCCTGGCGCCCGGCGCCATGATCGCCTTCACCGCCACCAGCTTCACCCTCCTGGGCGACTGGATCTACGACCGCTACTCCATGGACGGTGACCGGCCATGACCCCTCTTCTCACCGTCAGCGGCCTGCGCGTGCACGCCGGTCCCAGAACCCTGGTCAGGGAGGTCGACTTCACCCTCGACGCCGGCCGGACGCTGGGCATCGTGGGCGAGTCGGGCAGCGGCAAGACGATGACCGCCCGCGCCGTCATGGCCGCCCTCCCCCCGGGGGTCGGCGCGTCCGGCGACATCACCTTCGACGGCGTCCCGCTCATCGGCAGGAAGGAACGCGAGCTGCGGCCGCTGCGCGGCACCCGCATCAGCATGGTCATGCAGGACCCGTTCACCGCGCTGAACCCGCTGCAGACCATCGGCGAGCACCTGCGCGAGTCGCTCCCGCGCCAGGTGCGCCGCGACCGCGGCACCGCCCGCGCCGAGATCGTCCGCCGCCTGGCCGAGGTCGGGCTCGACGCCGCCGAGGTCGCCCGCAAGTACCCCTTCCAGCTGTCCGGCGGCATGCGCCAGCGCGTCGCCATCGCCGCCGCGCTCGCCGGGGACCCGGACCTGCTGGTCGCCGACGAGCCCACCACCGCCCTCGACGCCACCACCCAGGCCGACATCCTGCGCCTGCTGCACAAGCTCCAGCGCGACCGGGACATGGCACTCATCCTCATCACGCACGACCTGCGCGTGGCCTTCTCCGTCTGCGACCGGATCCTGGTCATGTACGCCGGGTCGGTCCTGGAGAACGCCCCCGCGAGCGAGCTGGCGCGCACGCCCGAACACCCCTACTCCCTCGGCCTGCTGCTCGCCGAGCCGCCGGTGACACACCTGGTCGAGAAGCTCACCGCCATCCCCGGCAGCGTCCCGCGCGCCGACGACCTGGCCGACCGGTGCGCCTTCGCCGCGCGCTGCGACTGGAGCACGCCCGACTGCACAATGTCCCGGCCGCCGCTCGCGCCCGTCGGCGACGACCGCTCGTCCGCCTGCTTCCGCCTGGACGAGATCCGCGCCGACCTGCGGCTGCGCCGCCAGGAGGCCACGCAGGCCGCCGCGGCGCCCCGGCCGCGGACCGGCGCGCCCATCCTGACCGTGTCCGGGCTGAGCATGACCTACCGCACCACGTCCATGGTCTCGCGGGCGGTGACGAAGCAGGCCGTACGGGAGGTGTCCTTCGAGATCGCCGAAGGCGAGTCGCTGGGGCTCGTGGGCGAGACCGGCTCCGGCAAGACCACCATCGCGCGCTGCGTCCTCGGGCTGCAGACCGCCACCGGCGGCACGATCCGCCTCGGCGAGCTGGACGTCACCGACCACCGGCGGCTCACCGCGAAGCAGCGGCGGCAGGCCGGCCGCCTGGTCCAGGTGGTGTTCCAGGACCCGTACGCCTCGCTCAACCCCGCGCTGTCCATCGGCGCGGCGCTCACGGAGGCGCTCGCCGTCGGCGGCACCGGCCAGCGGGTCGGCGACCTGCTCGACCTGGTGGGCCTGCCCGCCGCCTACGCCGCCCGCAAGCCGAGCGCGCTGTCCGGCGGCGAGCGCCAGCGCGTCGCCATCGCCAGGGCCATCGCGGTCCGGCCCCGCCTGCTGATCTGCGACGAGCCCGTGGCCGCGCTCGACGTGTCCGTCCAGGCGCAGGTGCTGGAGCTGCTGCGCGAGGTACGCCGGGAGCACGGCACCAGCATGCTCTTCATCACCCACGACCTGGCGGTGGTGCGGCAGATGACCGATCGCGCCATCGTGCTGCGGCACGGAGAGATCGCCGAGAGCGGGGACACGGGCACGATCCTGGACTCCCCCCGGCACCCGTACACGATCAGCCTGGTCGAGTCCGTGCCCCGGCACGAGTGAAAACTTCGACATACTGTTGAGATCGATCCTGCGAGACACGAGACAGGGGTACGGCCAATGACAGCCACGTCCGCGGACGGCGAGCCGACGTTCACCACGAACGAGCGGGCCCACGCCGCCCTGGTGGTCGAACTGCTGGGCCCGGTCATCCCGGCGCTCGCCCAGGCCATGGGCCCCAAGACCGAGGCGGTGCTGCACAACCTGACCACGATGCCCAACACGATCGCCGCCATCGGCGGCACGCTGACCGGCAGGGACATCGGCGGTCCGCCCACCGACCTGGGGCTGCGCACGTTCAAGGCGGGCTGGACCGAGCACCTGATCGGCTACCGGTCGGAGACCGCCGACGGGCTGGTGATGCGCTCGTCGAGCATCTTCTTCCACGCCCCGTCCGGCAAGTCGGTGGTGTGCCTGTGCGTCAACACCGACATCGGCGACCTGAAGCGGGCCGAGGAGATCCTCCATGCGATGACCGCCCTCGCACCCGGGGCGGGCCCGATGCTCGACGCCCCTCCCGGCAGGCCGGCGGAGACCTTCCCGGTGTCGCTGGAGAGCCTCGGCGAGGGGATCCTCGACAACGCGATCAACGGGGCCGGGGTGCCGGTCGACCTGATGAAGAAGTCGCACAAGGTCGCGGTGGTCGAGGACCTCAACAAACGCGGCTTCTTCACCCTGCGCGGCGCGGTGGACCAGGCGGCCCAGCGGCTCAACGTCAGCCGCTTCACGATCTACAACTACCTCAACGAGCTCCAGGCCGAGACCGTCGACTGAACGTCCGGCCTCAGGTGTCGTCCCGCGCTCCCACGACGATCACGCCGGCCGTGTGCAGGCTGGTCAGCAGGGTCCAGTCGTCGGCCGGGTCGAGCCAGACCTGGAGCTCCGCCGGCCCCGTCGGCCGCGGCAGCGCCCCGGCGGGCTCGTAGAAGGCCAAGACCAGCACCAGGGGCACCGGCGCCTCCCACCGGGAGGGGGCCGGTGGCTCGTGCCGGCCCCCGAGCAGGACGGCGCGCTCGGCCTCGTCGCAGGCGTCGAGCTGCGGCCCGGCCGCGAGCTGGGCCTGCACCCTGACCTGCACGTCCATCGCGAGGCCGACCCGCGCCGCGGCCCGCTCGCCGTCGGTGGCGAGCGAGGCGTAGCCGGGGATGAGCATCCCGGTCAGCTCGGCGGCGTCGTCGGCGTAGCCGCGGTAGGTCCCGTCCGCGTGGATCATTTCGTAGCGGTACGGCCGGCCGTCGCCGTTGACCGGGGCGGGCGGAGGCGGCTCCGCCGCCGAGGAGTTGCGGATGATCACGGCCACCGGCCGGCCTCCCGTTCCGTGGTGAGGTCGTTCATGCCGCGGGCGCCCAGCGAGTGGCGGCGAACAGGGCGGTGAGCTGCTCCTTGTCGGCGGCCCGCCAGAACAGCTCGTCCATCAGGAGCCGGAAGGAGAGGCTTCCTCCCTCGGTGAGGTCCAGCCCGGGCTCCTGCTTGAGGAGCTCGGCGTGGGCGCCCAACTGGTCGAGCCGGCCAAGGTTGGGCAACTGACCCAGCGTCGCGGTGCGGAAGGCCGCCTCGACCTCCGCGAGCGACACCTTCACACGGGACTGGATCACGGCGGGGTCGAGCGAACCGTCCCACAGCCGCCACTCGACGTGGTCTTTCGCGGTCCCCTTCATGCTCTCCATGTTCACCGCGGACTTGCGGCCGTTGAGATTGCGCACCGGGGCTATCGACCGGTAGCCCTCCGTGGGGAGCCGGTTGGGCTGGCATTGCGCCACGCCCCGGTGGCTTTCCCGCTCCGGATTGTGCCCGAGCCTGAACAGGGTGTCGGTGTGCAGGCCCCCGTGATTCAGCAAGCTGGTGTAGTTCTCCACGATGTGGTCGAAGTCGTGCGTGCTCACGTGGACGTGCCCGCCGGTAGAGGCGCCGGCCGTGCCGCCGTGCGCGCGGATGATCTCGGTGGCGACGAGGAGGTTCTCCCACGTCGCCGGCTCGTCGTACAGGATGGGTGAGATCAGCTCGCCGTCGACCGTGCCGTCCTGCTCCAGCCTCCAGAGGCCGCGCCCGCCGTTCTTGCCCGACCGGTAACCCTCGTCCCGCATGGTGTGGTAGTTGTCCACCTTGGCATCGCCGGTCAGGCCGGCCTTGTGAAGGGCACGGGCGATGGCCTGCAGGGCCTGGCGGGCGTTGTGCTTCGGCAGCTCGAACTCGATCTCCACCCCGAAACCGCGCCCGCCGTCCCGGGCCCCCAGGGACGCGGTGGCGTTCTCCCTCATGTAGGGGATCACCGCCTCTCCCCTGACCGCGCGTTGCACCGCCTGATCATAAGCGTGCCGGTACGCCGCGAAATCCCCCGTGAAAGAGACCTCCGGGCGCTCCGGCCAGCGTTGCCACGCCCGGGTGCGGGACTCCAGCGAGGCCACCATTTCCTGCCTGGCCACGACCAACGGGTCCTGGCCGACCAGGCGCGACACGGTGCGGCGCAGGGAAGAATGGTGGAAGGCCTCCTTCGCCTGCGCGTGCGCGTGCGCCGCGGCCTGCCGGGCGTCCCGGACGGCCGCGGGCGACAGGTCGTGCAGGCCCGGCGGGACCTGCTGCGGGTCCGGCCGTACGACGTGCGTAGACAAGACGTCGAGCACCTGCTGCCTGTCGAGCGGCCCGAAGGGGTCGACGCCATGCGGTAGTGCCACGGCGGCATGCCGCACCAACTGCTCGACGGAATGGTGGTGACCCGTGTCCCCCGCCAAGCGGCGCAGCGGATCGAACACCCACATCCGGGACGGCGACTCGGAGGCGGTGATCTCGGCGAGGCGGGAGAGGGCGCGCGCCTCGTCGTTGCTCAGCTGCGTGAGACCGCGCTCGGCCGCGATCCGCAACCCGTCCCAAAGGTACGGGTCGCGCGCCCGGTAGGCGGCGAGGCGGCCGACGAGATCCGCGCGGTCGGCCGCCCGCGCCAGGTCGGCGCCGTCCGCCTGCGCGTCCGCGGCCAGGC
>NZ_JBSGFQ010000126.1:0-34099 GCF_053603495.1 Nonomuraea sp. NPDC004186
GGCCTCGATGTCGATCTGGGCCAGCAGATCCCGGACGGGAAGCGGCCCTTCCTGGAGTAGCTCCAACACTCGGATGCGAGCGGGGTGGCCGAGCGTTCTGAAGAAGTCGGCCTTGGCCTGGTGGACCTCCACGTGCATATAGCCCAGACTAATCCAGCGCAGTTGCATAATTCTTCAAGTCGTAACGTTGTTGGATAGCATGACAGCGGGGACTAGGGAGTAGCCATGGGCCGAGGAAGAGCCAAGGCGAAGCAGACGAAGGTCGCTCGCCAGCTGAAGTACACCAACCACAACATCGACTATGACCGGCTTCGCGAGGAGTTGGGAGCCGATGCGCGTAGCGAGGAGATCTATCCGCCTACGGCGTCCGAGCAGGAGTCCGAGCGCGCGCAGTGACGCGGGTCAGGTTCGCGGGTGCGAGCGTGACGTTCTTCAGCCGCCTGGCCTCCGGTGCCTGATCGGGCGCCGTGAGCTCCAGGCGGTGCAGTACCTCGCGGATGATGACGCGCATCTCCAGCAGCGCCAGCTGCGCGCCGACGCAGAAGCGCCGCCCGCCGCCGAACGGCATCCAGGCCCTGCTCTGGGGTCCGTCGAGGAAGCGCTCCGGGCGGAACTCGTCGGGTTCGGGGAAGGCGGCGGGGTCGTGGTGCACGAGCGGGATGAACGGTCCGGCGTACCATCCGGCGGGGATCTCGTACTCGCCGAGCCGTAGCGGGGCGTCGAGCATTCTCGGCGCCTCGTAGACGACCGGCCTGACCCGCAGCACCTCCTTGACCACCGCGTCGAGGTAGGTCTCGTCGTCGGGGAGCCGGTCGAGGATCTCGGGCATGCGCAGGAGCCGTTCGAAGGCCCAGGCGAGGCCGGTGGCGGTGGTCTCGTGCCCGGCGAGGAGCATGGTGATCAGTTCGTCGCGGATCTCATGGTCGCCCAGCTCGGTGTCCAGCAGGCGGCCGAGCACGTCGGTGCCTCCTGGCGCGGCCCGGCGGCGGCGGATCTCGTCGAACAGGATCGCGTCCACCTCGGCGCTCACCCGTACGAACCGGGGGTAGGGCCCGAACGGGATCCTGCGGAACTTCTCCGGGAGCATGGGGATCAGCGGGGACCCGCCGGTCTCGATCAGGTGGGGCAGCAGCGCGCGGAGCCGGCTGACGCGCCCGGCGTCCCGGATACCGAAGATCAACCGGATGATGATCTCCAGCGTGATGTCCTGCATGCGGTCGCGCAGCGCGAACGGCCTGCCCAGCGGCCAGGTCGCGATCCGCTCCGCCGCTATGGCCGCGATGTCGTCGCGGTAGCCGGCGACCTGCTTGGCGCGCAGCGGCGGGTTGAGCAGCTTGCGGTGCCGCCACCACGGATCGCCGTCGAGCGTGAGGACGGAGTGCTCGCCCACCATGTGCGCGAGGAACTCGCGCCTCGCCTCGCCCGCGCGTCCGCCGCCGTGGTCGGTCCGGAAGACCTGCTCGGCCAGCTCCCCGGTGGTCACGTAGACCTCCGGCGGGAGGCCGGTGAAGCGGACCGTGAAGATCGGCCCGTACTTGCGCCGGAGCCTGGTGAGCATGCCGGGCGCGTCCCGGATGAACCATGCCGTCTGCATCGCCGAGGGAAGTCTCGGCCCTGGAGGAATCATTTCCGACCTTTCCTTGTATACGTACGTCCGTCATAGACGCTTGTATATATCTGTAGCATGGATCACGTGGCACGAACAGAGGCCGGTGGATACCGGGAGAGACTGCTGGCGGGAGCGGTGAGCTGCCTGCAGGAGAAGGGCTATGCCCGTACGACGGCCCGGGACCTGGTAGCCGCCTCAGGCACCAACCTGGCCTCCATCGGCTACCACTTCGGCGGCAAGGACGCGCTGCTGAACGAGGCCCTCGCCGAGTTCTTCGACCAGTGGATCGCCCAGGTCGAGCGGGCGATGTTCAGCTCGGAGCCGGGCAGCGCGCGGGAGATGCTGGAGCGCGCCATGACGGAGCTGGTCGACAGGTTCGAGGAGCTGCGGCCGCAGCTCGTGGTCTTCGTCGAGGGCTACCCGGCGGCGCTGCGCGAGAGCGTGCTGCGGGAACGGCTGGCCGAGTCGTACGCCCGCTGCCGCCGTGCGGGCGCCGACATGGTGCGCCGGGCCGTCGCCCAGTTCGACATCGAGCTGCCGGTGGCGCCCGAGGTGCTCGTGTCGGTGCTGGTGGCCATCACCGACGGGCTGCTGCTGCAGTGGCTGCTCGATCCGGCCGCCACGCCCGATGCCCGGCAGGTCGTCGACTCCCTCGCCGCTCTCTCGTTGCTCATCGCGTAGCAAGCCTCTGACCTGGGGAGGAATGTCACCGGCGGGGTCTGGTGGGTTCTTTTCGGTGACGAGGTGATCAAGACATGCGTGTGTCAATCGTGGGTTCTGGAAGACTCGGCGTGCCTCTTGGCCGCCTGCTGTCGACGGGCGGACACGAGGTGTTCTTCAGCGACGCCGACCCCGGCCGCGTGGAGGCGGCCACGGCGGCGACCGGCGGGCAGGCCCAAGGCGGCACGCCGAGCGAGGCCGCGCGGTTCGGCGAGGTCATCGTGCTGGCGGTGGGGTGGGAGGCGTTCCGCGCCGTGTCGGCGGAGCTCGACGGCGCGCTCTCCGGCAAGATCGTCGTCGACCCCAGCAACCCGATCGCCGAACGGGACGGCCTGTCCGTGGTGGTCGCCGTC
Organism: Nonomuraea sp. NPDC004186; assembly: GCF_053603495.1. Taxonomy (NCBI): domain Bacteria; kingdom Bacillati; phylum Actinomycetota; class Actinomycetes; order Streptosporangiales; family Streptosporangiaceae; genus Nonomuraea; species Nonomuraea sp. NPDC004186. Next base: position 2,683 of record NZ_JBSGFQ010000126.1, read on the forward strand.
CCCGGCGGGCTCACCAGCCCGCAGTACCAGCAGCACGTGCTCGGGGCGGAGGTCCGGCTGGTGCGGACGTTCAACACGAAGTACTCGAAGGAACTGCTGACGCTGGGGACGGTGGGGCAGCGGGGCGGGTCACGGGCCGACATGCCCTACTGGGGGGACGACGAGGCGGCCAAGAAGGCGGTGGTGCCGCTGATCGAGGACGCCGGCTTCACCGCCATCGACGGCGGCGGCCTCTCCGACGCCCTCTGAACCCCCACCACACCCGGCCACCGAACCCCCGCTCCCGGCCCACCACACCGCGCACCCGCCCCCCACCGCGCACCGCTCCCGCCGCGCCGATCACCGCACTCGCACTGCCGCCATCGGGTGGCGTATCGCGCTGCTGGTCCATGGCGCCGCGTTTCGGCCGCCCTGGTCCCTTGGCGCGCCGCGTCGGCGGGGTGGGGTGCGGCGGGGCCCGGCGCTCTCGTGCGGTGGCGCGCCGAGGATGCGCCGCTGGCGTCGCCGTGCGATGGGGCTCGGTGCTCTCGTGCGGCGGTGTGCCGGGCGTCAGGTGGCGCAGGTGTCGTGGGTGGCGTCGAAGCCCTTGATCGACTCCGTGTCGTCCGCGCGCAACGGCTTCAGCCCCGTCCAGTCCGAGCCGATCACCAGCACCAGCCGGTTCGTCTGCGCCCCCGCCACCTTCCGCAGCGTGGAGTTCTGGAGGTCGTTGGTGAGGGTGGGTACGCGGGTCTCGCCGTTGGGCCCGTACAGGAGGGTGGTCTTGGCCTGCGGCTTGCGGGCCGAGTCGCCGATCTTGGTGATGTGGTAGCCGCGCTGCTCCAGGGCGGCGGCCACCTGGGTGCCGAGGCCGCTGCGCCAGGTGCCGTTGCGGAGCTCGATCTGGATCTTGGTACGGCCCACCTTGGCCTGGCCGCCCTTGACGCCCTGGACGCTCTGGTCCTTGGCCACGATCTGGAACAGGTGGCCAGCCTGCGGCTGCACCCACTCCACCCGGCCGGGCTGGGTGAGGGAGTAGTGCCAGGGGGTGGTGATGAAGCGGATCTGGCCGGCGTTCAGGCCCTGGAGGCTGGTCGCGAGGTCCTTCATGACGCCGAAGTTCAGGCCGCGGTCGGTGGTCACCGCCTTGGTGCCGGCGTCGAGGATGCCCAGCAGCTTGGCGGGGTCGGTGAGCGTCTCGCCGCTCATGACCTTCTTGACCATCGACGCGATGAACATCTGCTGCCGCTGGATGCGCCCGATGTCCGAGCCGTCGCCCATGCTGTAGCGGGCGCGTACGTAGCCGAGCGCCTGCTCGCCGGTGAGCGTCTGCCGCCCGGCGGGCAGGTGGAGCAGGGCCTTCTTGTCGTTCACCGGCTCGGGCAGGCAGATCTCGACGCCGCCGATGGCGTTGACCATGCTCTTGAAGCCGGTGAAGTCGACCTTCACGAAGTGGTCGATGCGGATGTGGGTGAGCGTCTCGATCGTCTTCCAGGTGCAGGCGATGCCCCCGGAGTTGAACGACTCGTTGATCATGCCCAGGTGCGGCCGCTGGCCGGGCAGGCCGCCGGTGGCGCGGCAGGCGGGGAGCTGGACGAGCGAGTCGCGCGGGAAGCTGACGACCATCGCGTTGTCGCGCTTGGACGACACGTGCACGAGCATGATCGTGTCGGTGCGCTCACCCGCGATGTGGTGACCGTACTTGGCGTTCTTGCCGTCGCGCTGGTCCGATCCGACGACCAGGACGTTCATGGCGGTGCCCGCGACCTTGGGCGGCCGGGTGGCGCCGAGGTCGTCGGCGGTGACGTCGATGTGCTTGACGTTGCCGGTCAGCTTCGCGTAGACGCCGACGGCCACGCCCGCGACCAGGAGGACCACGGTCACGGTGACCGCGATCGTCCAGCGCAGCCAGCGGCGGCGCCGCCGGGGTGGCGCGCTCGGTTCGGACGGGGGCGCGTCGACTAGCCCGCTGCTCACGTGACTCCAGAGGGACGGGGCCGCGGGCCGCCGCCCATGGCCAAGAGCCTCGCCGTACAGATCTCGGCCGGTTGAACCTGCCCGAGTGTACTCAGTCAGGCACCTTCATGAGGAACGATCTGTCCCCAACGTCGTCAGTCGGGCAGGTTAACGCGCAGTGAAACCGTGCCGCGCAGGTCGAGCCAGGCCGTGCCCGGGCCGCGTACCAGCCGGAGGATCACCTCCTCGCAGCCGGGACACCGGGCCACCAGCCCGGGGTCGGGGCCGTACACGCGGAGCGAGGCGACCGGGCCCGCGAGGCCGCAGCTCGCGCAGCGGCCGGTGGCGGCGGTGACGTCCACGGCGAAGATCTCTCCGAGCGGGCCCGCGAGCGCGTTGCCGTCGAGGTGTTCTGCGGTCATGTGAGCTCCCCCTATCCGAAGCGTTCGGTACGGATGCGCTCGGGCGCGTGCCCCAGCGCGAGCAGCAGGTCGGCCGCCGCCTCCACGAACCCTGTCGGCCCGCACACGTAGCAGTCGGGCTCGAAGGTCGCGGGCCAGCCGCCCTCGGCCAGGTCGTCCAGCATGATCCGCCCCGCCGGGCGGGACGCGCCGGACGGCGCGGACCTGGTGTAGAGGTAGGAGATGTCGAGCCCCGGGTCGGGGCGGCGCAGCTCCTCGGCGTAGTAGCGGCGGTCCGGGTCGCGCAGCGAGTAGAGCAGGCGGAACGGCACCCGGCTGCCCGCCTGCCTGCGCGCCCTGATCATCGCCATCAGCGGCACGATCCCCGACCCGCCGGCCACCAGCACGACCGGCGCCTTGCTCTCCGGCCGCCAGACGAACCAGCCGCCCACCGGGCCGCGCAGCTCGACCTGGTCGCCGACCTCGATGACCTCGGTCAGGTACGGCGACACCTCGCCGTCCGGCGCGGTCTCCACGGTCAGATCGACGAGGTCGCCGTCGGCGGGGCCGGCCAGCGAGTAGCTGCGCTGCGCGGTGTAGCCGTCCTCGGCCGTCAGCCGCACGTCCACGTGCTGCCCCGCCAGGTGCCCCGGCCATTCGGGCACCCGGAACCGCAGCGTGCGCGCGGTCGCGGTCTCGGTGACGATCTCGGCGAGCTCGGCCGCCCGCCAGGCCAGGCGACGCACCTCAGTCGCCCTCGTAGCGCTGCTCGCGCCACGGGTCGCCGTAGTTGTGGTAGCCGGCGGTCTCCCAGAAGCCGGGCCAGTCCTCGTTCAGCAGCCGGATGCCGCGTACCCACTTGGCCGACTTCCAGAAGTACAGGTGCGGCACGATCAGCCGGGCCGGGCCGCCGTGCCGCGGCTCCAGCTCCTCGCCGTCGAAGCGGTGCACGATCCACGCCTTGCCGTCGAGGAGGTCCTCGAGCGGGAGGTTCGTGGTGTAGCCGCCGTACGAGTAGATCAGCGCGTATTCGGCGGCGGTCTCGACGTCCTCGAAGAGCACGTCGAGCGAGACGCCCTGCCAGGTGGTGTCCAGCTTGGTCCACTTGGTCACGCAGTGGATGTCGACCATGGGAGTCTCACTGGGCAGTGCCATGAACTCCTGCCACGACCAGCGGTGGGTCTGCTCCGCCTCGGTGTCGATGGCGAACTCCCACCGGTCCAGCGGCACCCGCGGCGTCGGCCCGGCCGACAGCACGGGGAAGTCGTCGACGAGGTACTGCCCCGGCGGCACCCGGTCGCCATCCGGCCGGTGCCGTCCGCGGAAACCGCGCGAAATGATGTTCACGCCTCATTTCATCACGCGATCAGCTCTGACGCGGTGTCACCAGGCCCGACTCGTACGCGAAGACCACGAGCTGTGCCCGGTCGCGTGCCCGCAGCTTGGTCATGGCCCTGCTGACGTGCGTCTTCGCGGTGGTCGGGCTGATCACCATGTGCGCGGCGATCTCGTCGTTGGACATGCCGCGGGCGACCAGCGCGGTCACCTCGCGCTCGCGGTTGGTGAGCACCTCCAGACCCTGCGGGTCCGGCTCGGGGCGGCGGGCCACGTACTCGCCGATGAGGCGGCGGGTGATGGCGGGGGACAGCAGCGCGTCGCCGCGGGCCGCGACCCTGACGCCCTGCAGCAGGTCGGCGGGCTCGGTGTCCTTGACCAGGAACCCGCTCGCACCCGCCCTGAGCGCGTTGAAGACGTACTCGTCGAGGCCGTAGTTGGTGAGGATCACGACGTGGACCTCGCTCAGCCGCTCGTCGGCCGCGATGCGCCGGGTCGCCTCGATGCCGTCCATCACCGGCATCTGGACGTCGACGAGCGCCACGTCGGGCAGGTGTTCGAGGGCGAGGGCGAGGGCCTGCTCGCCGTTGGCGGCCTCGGCCACGACCTCGATGTCGTCCTCGGCCTCCAGCAGGGCGCGGAAGCCGCCGCGGATGAGTGCCTGGTCGTCCACGAGCAGCACGCGGATCACGTCGGTTCCCCCAGTGGAAGCTCTGCGCGTACGGTGAAGCCGCCCTCCGGGCGGGGCTCGGCCCGCAGCCGGCCGCCGAGCGCCGTGACCCGCTCGCGCATGCCGAGCAGGCCCACGCCGGGCACGGGCGGCGCGTCCCTGCTCGCCAGGCCGTCGTCGTCCACCTGCACGACCAGCTCGTCGCCGCCGAAGTCGACGCGTACGGACGCCGCCGCCCCGCCCGCGTGCCTGGAGACGTTGGTGAGCGCCTCCTGGACGATCCGGTACGCGGCCCGGTCGACCTCGGGCGGCAGCTCGTGCCGTACCCCCGAGATCGTCACCGTGGCGGCCAGCCCGGTCGAGCGGGCCCGCTCCACCAGGTCGTCGAGCCGGTCGAGCCGGCTGTCCTGCGCGCCGGAGCCGTCGGAGCCGTCCGCGGCGTCGGTGTCGCGCAGCACCTCCAGCGTGGCGCGCAGCTCGCGCATGGCGTCCCCGCTGGCCTCCTGGATGGCCAGCAGCGCCCCGGGCACGTCCTCGCCGCGCTTGCGGGCCAGGTGCACGGCCACGCCCGCCTGCACCTTGATGACCGAGATGCTGTGCGTGAGCGAGTCGTGCAGCTCCCTGGCGATCCTGAGCCGCTCCTCGCCCGCGCGCCGGCGCGCGACCTCCTCACGGGTGCGCTCGGCCTCCGCGGCCCGCTGCTCGACCTGCTCCAGGTACGCCTGCCGCTGCCGGGCGACCGTCGCCGTCACCCCCGACGCCAGGAACCAGCCGAGCAGCAACGTCGTTCCCTGGACGATGTCCTTGGGACTCTGCCCGGTCGCGGTGGCCAGGTCGGTCGCCAGGCTGACGCCCAGGAACACCGCGCTCGCCAGCGCGGGCAGCAGCAAGTGTCCGGCCCATACCGCGGCGAAGACCGCCATCAGCACGGGGAAGGCGGCGGGCGGGCCCGGCTGGGCGTGCACGGAGAAGACGAGCATGCTGACCGTGCCGACGACCAGCGGCACCAGGGGCGCGCGGCGCCACGCGACGAGGGAGAGCGAGCCGACCAGGACGGCGGCCAGGTCCAGGGCGCCCGCCTGCGGCGTGACCAGCACGGTGGCGGCCAGCATGACGGCCACGACGGCGGCGAGCGCGCTGTCCACGGCGAGCGGGTGCCATCCGCGCAGAAAGGTCATCTCTGCACATTAGAGCGTTGACCAGGGCACGATCCTCGCCGCCTGGATGTAATTCCGGACTACTCCCGGCGCAGTACTCCGCACGAAGGTGCTTCCTGGGCGGTAGGTGCATGAGTCAACCACGGCACGACGCCCCGAGGGCCTGAGAAATACCACGATGTCCGGCTATGGAGACACAGTTCCGTTATGTCACGCCGGTGCAGCCGCAGGCGGCGACCGGCCGGGTGGCCCAGGTCTACGCGCAACTCGCGGACGACTTCGGCATGGCGCGCATGGCGGTCTTCCTGACGCTGTCGCCCGCGCCGGACGTGCTCGCCGCGACCTGGGCCGCGCTGCGCGAGTCGCTGCTGGCCGGGACCGCGTCCAGGACCGGGAAGGAGGTCGTGGCGCTGGGCGTGTCGATGGCGAACCGGTGCCCGTTCTGCGTGGCCGCGCACACGACGCTGCTGCACGCGACCGGCGACCACCGGCTGGCGGAGACCATCGCCGCGGGCGGCACGCCCGACGACCCCGAGCACGCCGCGCTGCTGGCCTGGGCCACGTCGCGGCGCGGCGGGGCCCGGATAGGGGCGGAGCACGTCGGCACGGCGCTGACCTTCCACTTCATCAACCGCATGGCCTCGGCCCTGCTCACCGAGAACCTCCTGCCCGCGAACCTCCAGAAATCGCGCCTGGTCAGGAGCGTGGGCGGCCGGGTGATGGCCCGTACGGTGCGCAGGCGGCTGACACCGGGCGCGAGCCTGCCCCTGGTCGCGGACCTGCCCGCGCGGCCGGAGCCCGCCTGGGGCGCCGGCACGGCCGCCGGCGCCGCCTACGCCGCGCTGCGGGCCGCCGGAGCCGCCGGTGGGGAACTGCTCGGGGACGCCGCCCGCGCCGCCGTGGCGGACACGGTGGCGGCCTGGGACGGGGAGCACCCGCCCATGAGCGGCGCCTGGCTGGACGCGCCGCTCGCCGAGGTTCCGGCGGGGGAGCGCGCCGGGGCGCGGCTGGCCCTGCTCGCCGCGCTCGCGCCGTACCGGGCGACCGACGCGGACGTGGCCGCCTGGCGCGGCTCGCGGCCGGACGCCGACCTGGTACGGCTCTGCGCGTTCGGCGCCGCCTCGGCCATGGAACGCATGGAGACCTTCATCACCGCCGGGGAAGCCCTCCCTGCGCGAACACTCCCGGGAGATCGATCATGACCGCGCAACAGACCCTTGCCGTCCGGCCGGCGACCTGGCCCATGTGGGCGCTCAAGGTCGTGGCGCCCCTGCACGCCGTCGCACTGCTGTTCCAGGCGGTGGCGGCGGGCCTGCTGCTCTCCACGCCCGGCGGCCGGGCGCTGCACATGGCTACGGCCGTCGCCCTGCTCGTCATAGGGATCGTCCATGTCGTCGCGGCGATCCTTGTCCGCTGGCCCGGCGGTGGGAAGGCCAAGTTCATCCTTCCGGCGGTGATCCTCCTGGTGGCCACGGTGGTGCAGGCGATTCTCGGAGTCGCTGGGCTGAAGGTCCTGCACGTGCCCTTGGGGGTGCTGATGTTCCACGGAGGCGTCGAGCAGCTCAACCGGGTCATGGCGCGGCAATGACCCACACGCGACGCGACGTGCTGCGGCTGCTGGGACTGGGCGCGGTGGCGGTGGCCGGGGTGCCGGGCTGCTCGCTGATCGCCGGAACCCCGCAGCCGCAGCTCCTGACGAGCGCGGCGCCGCTGCCCAGGCCGTACGCGGTGCCGCTGCCGGTCCCGGAGACGGCCAAGCCGGTGCGCAGCGCGGGCGGGGCCGACTTCTACGAGCTGACCGAGCGGGCGGCCGAGGTGGAGGTGCTGCCGGGCCTGCGTACCGGGATCTGGGGGTACGGGGGCACGTTCCCCGGCCCGACCATCGAGGCGCGTGCCGGGCGGCGGACCGTCGTGAAGCTGGTCAACCAGCTCGGCGAGCCGACCGTCCTGCACCTGCACGGCGGGCACACCCCGCCCGAGTCCGACGGCTTCCCCACCGACCTGGTGGCGCCGGGGGCGTCCCGCGAGTACGTGTTCCCGCTGGAGCAGCGGGCCGCCACGCTCTGGTACCACGACCATCGCATGGACTACACGGGGCCGCAGGTCTGGCGCGGGCTGGCCGGGATGTTCCTGGTGCGGGACGCGGAGGAGGAGGCGCTGCCGCTGCCCGCCGGGGAACGCGACCTGCCGCTGCTGATCTGCGACCGGTCGTTCGCCGCAGACGGCACGATGCTGTATCCGGCGCTGGAGGGCCGGCCCGGGGTGCGGGAGGCGTACATGGGGGGTGTGCTCGGGGACGTGATCCTGGTGAACGGGGCGCCGTGGCCCGAGCTGCGGGTGGCCAGGGCCCGGTACCGGCTGCGGCTGTGCAACGCCTCCAACGCCCGGACGTACGAGCTGGCGACCGGCGGGCCGCTGGTCCAGATCGGCTCCGACGGCGGACTGCTGGCTCGGCCGCGTACGGTGCGGCAGCTCCGGCTGGCTCCCGGCGAGCGGGCCGACGTGGTGGTCGACTTCTCCGCGTACAAGGTGGGCCGGCAGGTCGAGCTGCGGAACCTGGCGGGGGAGGGCGCGCAGGCGAGGGTCATGCGGTTCGCCGTGGATCGGGACGAGAAGGACGAGTCGTCCGTGCCGGAGCGGCTGTCCACGGTGGAGGCGCTCGATCCCGGAAAGGCGAAGGTGACGCGGGACTTCGAGTTCAGCAGCGGGGGGATGGGGTGGCTGATCAACGGCAAGCCGTTCGACCCCAAGCGCATGGAGGCCAGGCCCAGGCTCGGGGACATCGAGGTCTGGCGGCTGACCAGCGACGTCGCGCATCCCGTGCACCTGCATCTCGACCACTTCCAGGTGCTGACGGTGAACGGGGAGCGACCGCAGGGGCCGCCCGAGTGGAAGGACACCGTCGAGCTGCGCGAGGCGCAGACCGTCGAGATCGTCACCAGGTTCACCGACTATCGGGGGCGGTACGTGCTGCACTGCCACAACCTCGAACACGAGGACATGGCGATGATGGCGGCTTTCGAGGTGGTATGACCCCGCGTCGGTCCACCGGGAGGGGGTGGGGTCATCGACAGTCGGGGCGGGCGCGCTCAGAATCGGGACCATGGGTGAGCCTTATGTCGGCGCCAGGACGCCGCGGCGGGAAGACGCCAGGTTGCTGACCGGTCGAGGCAGGTACGTCGGGGCGGTGCGGCTGCCGGGAACGGTCCACGCGTACGTGGTCCGCAGCCCCATCGCCCACGGGCGGCTGCTCGGCTGCGACGCCAAGGCGGCCTGGGCGGTCGAGGGCGTGCTCGACGTCATCACCCCCGGCGACGCCCCCGACCTGCTCCTGCCGTGCGTCCACCTGTCCCCCGGCCAGCGGCTGCAGTCCTACCGGGTGCTGGACGACGCCATCAGGTACGCGGGCCAGCCGCTCGCGCTCGTCGTCGCCCGCACCCCCGAGGCCGCCAGGGACGCCGCCGAGCTCGTCGACCTCTCGCTGGACGAGCTGCCCGCGGTGGTCGGGACGGAGCGGGCGATGCGGGACGGGGCCCCGCTGCTGTATCCGGAGTGGGGCACGAACGTGCTCACCGACTTCACGATGGGCGACGAGGACTGCGCCGCCTTCGTCGAGGGGGCCGCGCACGTCGTGGAGCTGACGTTCACGATGGGCCGCGTCTCGCCGCACCCCATGGAGCCGCGCGGCGTGGTGGCCTCGTACGCCGACGACGAGCTGACCGTGCACACCTCCTCGCAGGCGCCGCACCAGGTGCGCGAGCACCTGGCGGAGGCGTTCGGGCTCTCCCACGACCGGGTACGCGTCATCAGCCGCGACACGGGCGGCGGGTTCGGCGGCAAGGAGCACGTCTACCCGGACGAGGCGCTCATCTGCCTGGCCTCGATGCGCCTGGGCCGGCCGGTGAGCTGGTCGGAGTCACCGGGCGACCGGTTGGTCGCCACGCTGCCGGCGCGGGCCGCCGTGCACCGGGGGCGGCTGGCGCTCGACGGGGACGGGCGCTTCGTGGCGATGTACGTGGACCTGGTCGGCGACATCGGCGCGCACCCCTCGAACGTGGGCGCGTCGACCTTCGCGGTGACGGCCACCCTGCTGCCGGGGCCGTACCGGTTCGACCGGGTGGCGGTACGCGTGCGCGGCGTCGTCACGAACACCACGCCGACCGGCTCCTACCGCGGGTTCGGGCAGCCGGAGGGCAGCCTGACCAGGGAGCGGCTGATCGACGAGGCGGCCCGCAGGCTGGGGATCGACCGGGTCGAGCTGCGGCTGCGCAACATGCTGGGGCCCGGCGAACTGCCGTACACGAACCGCGTCTACCAGCGCTACGACTCCGGCGACTACCCGCACGCCCTGCGTACCCTGCGCGACCTGGTCACCCCGGTCGAGAAGGCCGACGGGCGCAGGCGCGGCATCGGCTACTCCTGCCATGTGGAGACCACCGGCATGGGGCCCTCGAAGGAGTTCAGGGACGCCGGCATCCAGGCGGGCGGCTACGAGTCGGTGTTCCTGCGCATGGAGCAGGACGCGTCGGTGGTCGTGTCGTCGGGGGTGGTGTCGATAGGGCAGGGCATCGAGACGGCGCTGGCCCAGCTCGCGGCCGACCGGGTCGGGGTGCCGATCGAGCGGATACGGGTGGTGCTGGGGGACACGGCGGCCACGCCGTACTCGTCGGTCGGGTCGATCGCCAGCCGCTCGCTCGTGGTCGGCGGCGGTGCGCTCACCCGGGCCGCGGAGCGGCTGCGCGGCAAGCTCGTGGCCCTGGCCGCGCACCGCCTGGAGGCGGCCCCCGACGACCTGGAGATCGCCGACGGCGTGGTGCGGGTGAAGGGCGACCCGGCGGCGTCCCTCACGCTGCGGGAGCTGGCCACGTCGGCGTGGCGCGGCTGGGACCTCCCGGACGGGGTCGAACCGGGCCTGGAGGAACGGGTCAGCTACGACCCCGACGCCTACACGTTCGCCTACGGGGCCCACGCGGCCGCCGTGGCCGTGGACCCGGAGACCGGGGCCGTCGAGGTGGAGCGCTACTGGGTCGTCAACGACGCCGGGGTGCTGGTCAACCCGGCCGTCGTGGAAGGCCAGATCCGCGGCGGCGTGGTCCAGGGGATCGGCCAGGCGCTCACCGAGGAGATCGTCTACACCCCCGAAGGCCAGCCCATCACCGACTACTTCCTGCCGACGACGCGGGAGGTGCCGGACATCGAGGTCGTGATGCTGGAGACGCCGTCGCCGCTGACGCCCGGCGGGATGAAGGGGGTGGGGGAGTCGGGCACGATCGGCCCTCCGGCCGCCATCGCCAACGCCGTGGCCGCCGCCCTCCCGGAGATCGCCGGCCGGATCACCGACGTCCCCTTGACCCCGTACTCGCTCTGGTCCCTGCTCGCGGGGGTGGCCGAGACCTCGTGAGCCGGTCGCGTCGCCGGGCCTCGGCAGCGGCGACGCGAACAGGGCCCTCAGGAGCCAGTGGTCATGGCCGGACCCACAGGATGTCCTTCAACTCCTTGCCCGCCCGCGACAGCGCCTGCTCCAGCGCTTGCATCCCCGCGGGCTTGGGCTTCGGCGGCGGCTCTCCACGCCGGCCCGGCCGCCGGGCGGCGGCGGGGGGCTGGGAGTCGATCTCGGGTGTGTTCTCGTCAGTGCTCATGGCAGGGCCCATACCCGGGCCCATACCCGTCGTTTCGGGCGGCGGTTAAAAAGAATTGCGATTTCTCACCGAAGATTCGACCCAAAAGGCCTCCCCGTGCGTACAGGTTTCGACGGCCATGTACGTCGACCCAAAGGCAGGCTCTCTTGTTGAGTGAAACGCGCATTCGCTGTCCCTCTGTCCCGGAAGCCCGGCAAACACAGGAAAGAGATGCCATGACCACGCTGCGATCAGCTCGTCGGAGCCGGATGCAGTACGTGTGGCCGCTGCGCGAAGACGTCCGGACGGTCGGCCACGCACGGGCGATCATCCGCGAAGAATTGTCGGCACTCTCCCTTTGTTCGGATCTCGTTGACGACGCCGTCCTCATGGTGAGCGAATTGATCACCAATGCTCTGATGTACGGTGACGGCCCGTACGAACTGGCCCTGCACATCGACGCGAAAGAGATCATGTGCGTGGTCGTGGACAGCAGTCCGCTGCTGCCGGAGCCCGCCCCGCCGGACGAGCGGGCCGAGCACGGGCGGGGGCTGCGGATCATCGCCAGGCTCTCCGACGGGTTCTACGGCTGCCATCCCCAGCGCTACGTCACCCACCCCGATCTCGTCGGCAAGGCCACCTGGTTCGCGTTGCCGCGCAGCGGGGCGCCCGGCAACGTGGTGCCGATCAGGGCCGGGACCTAAACCTCCGATTTGAGTCAGGAAAAATCGGGACTTTCCGACTAAATCCGGTTAATGTGTCAGCCGCAAGCCGGGGATGATCTTCGTTGCGTGACGGAGCCCCGGCAGTTCTGGAGGCTGAAATGTCAGGCTGGAACTTGCGGACCGGCGCGTCGACGGCAGCGCTCGCGCTCGTCACCACCACGCTCGCCACGACCGTGGCCACGGGTACCGCATCGGCGGACGCCGCCGTCTTCTACGTGGACTCCGTCAACGGCAACGACTCCGCCTTAGGCACCTCGGAGGCCACCGCGTGGAAGACCCTCACCAAGGCGTCGGCGGCGAATCTGCCCGAAGGCGCCAAGCTGTTCTTGAAGCGCGGCAGCAGGTGGAAGGGGCAGCAACTCGCGATCACCGAGTCGGGCAACGCGCAGGCCCCGATCGTCGTGGACACCTACGGCACGAGCAGTGCCAGACCGATCATCTCCGGGGACAACGAGGCGTGCGTGAGCCTGGACGGCGACCACATCGAGGTCTACAACCTCCAGGTGGGAGTGCCCCAGGACGACGGCCGCTGTTCGTGGGCCGGCGTGAAGGTGACGGGCAACGACAACGTCGTCGAGCGCAACTACATCACGGGCGCCGCGGCCGGGGTCTACATCGCGCCGAAGGCGCAGCGTAACGCGGTGACGGCCAACGACTTCATCGACAACAACTTCATGAGCAAGAACACCGAGGAGCCGGGCAACGACGACTCGGGCGCGTTCGCGATCCTCGTCCAGGGTGACAACTCCGACATCGGCTGGAACGAGTTCCGCGGCTCGATCGCGACCAGCTACGACTACGGGTTGGACGGCGCGGCCGTGGAGATCTTCCTCGGCTCCGACAACCGCATCCACCACAACATCTCGGTGGACAACGAGACCTTCACCGAGCTCGGCACCAGCCACGGCGTCGACGAGAACGGCGACCCCGAGGACCCCGACGGCACCTCGGGCAACGTCTTCGAGTACAACGTGATCACCGGCCCCAAGACCGGCGCGGCCCTCGTCACCCGCGGCCCGCAGGAGCCCGGGGAGGACCCCGACCCGAACGGGCCCGTGTTCGGCACCGTGTTCCGCAACAACTCCGTGTACCTGCCCCAGGCGGGCTCCCAGGGCGTCGTCTGCGACGCCGGCTGCACCAACGCCCACCTGTCGATGTCGCAGAACATCATCCAGGTCACGGCCAAGACCGCCTACGGCCCGAACGTCACCGACAGCCACCACAACGTGTTCTTCGGCGCCTCGCAGCACCAGATGGGCGGCCACGACAACATCACGGCCGACCCGCGGTTCAACCTGTCGAACACCGCCAACCCGCTGAGCCTGCGTGCCGGGAGCCCGGCCATCGACTTCGGGATCACCAAGTTCAGCGACAGCGACGTGACCGGCCGGGCCATCGACGGCAGTGACGGCGCGGTCGACGCCGGAGCGTACGAGTACGACAAGTAAGTCCCTGCGATTTGTCGCCACCGTCCTCTACTCTCCGGGGCAAGTGATCAAGCCCGGCAAATCAGGAGAAGTACGGACATGACCTACCTGGAGCTGTCAGAGGACGGCGGCGGATCGCACAAGTTCTACGACGTGACCGTGGCGGGCACCCGCGTCACGATCACCTACGGACGCATCGGCGAGAGCGGCCAGACCAAGGTCACCGACTTCCCCACCGCGGCCAAGGCCCAGGCCGCGGCCGCCAAGAAGATCGGCGAGAAGACCCGCAAGGGGTACGCCGCGGCGGTCCGCGGAATGCGCCAGCGCCGGGCCGTCACCCGCCGGGCCATCCCCAGCACGCAGTCGACCGCCCAGCAGGCGCCGGTCCTGTGGCGCTTCGACAGCGGGGCGTCGGCGTTCGGCATCTTCGTGGACGACGAGCGCTGCTGGGTCGGCAACCAGCACGGCGATGTCTACACCGTCACCCACTCCGGCACCGTGACCGGCCGCTTCAAGCTGCCGGACGGCGTCAAGTGCATCGTGGCCGACGACTTCTGGATCTACGCGGGCTGCGACGACGGCCGCGTGTACGACCTGAGCGGCAAGGTGCCGAGGTCCGCGTACGAGATCGCCACCGACGTGGACATCTACTGGCTCGACATCCACGACGGCGTGCTCGGCGTCTCCGACCGCGCCGGCGGGGTCACCACGATCGACTACGAGGACGAGTTCCAGTGGTCGCGCGGCGTCGCCGGCGACTCGGCCTGGATGGTCAGGTGCGACGAGGACTCGGTCTACCACGGGCACTCCAAGGGCGTGGCCCGCTACGACGTCCAGGACGGCACGCCCGTCTGGCAGACCGCCCTCGGCGAGCAGGTGCTGTTCGGCTGGCAGGAGGCGCACTCCGTCTACGCCGGCACCGCCCGCGGCTCCGTGGGCCGCGTGATCCGCCTGGCCAAGGGCGACGGCCGGATCGAGGCGGCCTACCAGTGCGACGGCGCCGTCTACTCCTGCGCCACCTCGCCGGGCGGCCGCCACGTCTTCGCCGGTGACAACCACTCGTCGGTCTACTGCTTCGACGCCTCCGGCGAGCGGCTGTGGAAGCTCGGCACCGGCTGCGGCTCCGCGTTCTCCATGCAGTTCCTGGACGACCGCCTCTACATCGTCACCACCGATGGCTCGCTGGCCTGCATCGACGCCAGCGAGGCGGCCATCGCCGCGGCCCGCACGGGCACCGTGCCGCAGCCGCTCGACGTCAAGGCGGCCGCGTCGCTGCAGGTGGTGGAGCCGTCGGTGACGCTGGAGACCACCACCGACGCGGGCGACGGCGTGGTGGTGGAGTGCTTCAAGGAGGGCGAGCGGCTGCGGGTCCGCGTCGTCAGCCCCGGCTTCGAGACGTGGAACGTGCAGTTCCCCAAGGACATCCGGGAGGCCGGAGCCCGCTACCTCGTCGACGGCGTGCGCTCCGCCGGCCGGGGCGGCTTCTACCGCGCGTACGGGGACATCCGCCGGCTGCTCTGACGCTCACGCGGCTCTCGCGGGACGGACGGTCGCCAGGACCAGGAGCCCCGCCGCCAGGCCGGTGACGGCGCTCGCCCGGTAGACGTCGTCGAGCGCGGCGTACGGCGCCAGGCCGTCCTGGTACAGGATGCCGAACACGGCGACGCCGAGCGCGTAACCGAGCTGCCTGAGCGTGTTGACGGTGCCCGCGGCCATGCCCGCGCGGTGCGGCGGGGCGTACGACATGGCGGCCGAGCTCAGCGACGGGATGGACAGCCCCACGCCCACCCCCGTCACGATCAGGCCGGGCACCAGCGCGGTCCACGACGAGTCGGCGTCGAGCGTGCCCTGGAGGAAGGCGCCCGCGCCGATCAGCAGCAGCCCGCCGCCGATCGCCGCCCTCGGGGACAGCCCGGGGAGGAGCCGGGCGGCGGCGACCGAGGTCACCAGGGAGGCGAGGGCCATCGGCGACAGCGCCAGCCCCGCCATCACGGGGCCGAGCCGGAGGTCCTGCTGCAGCCAGAGCGAGGTGAACGCGAGGCAGGCGAACGCCGCCGGCACCAGCAGCATGGCCCCGGTCATGATGCCGCTGAACGACCGGTTCGCGAAGAGCCTGAGGTCCAGCATGGGGTGATCGCCGCGCGTCTCGATGACGCCGAACACCGCGAGCGCCACCGCCGCCGCGGCCAGCGGCACGAGCGTCCGCGCCGACGTCCAGCCGTGCTGCCCGACCTCGATGAGCCCGTACGTGAGCGCGCCCGCCGCCACCGTGAACGTCACCATGCCCGGCCAGTCGAGCCGCCCCTTGCCGGGCCGGCGCGACTCCTCGACCGTGCGCAGGGTCAGCCAGACCGCACCCAGGCTGATGGGCAGGTTCACCAGGAAGATGGCCCGCCAGTGCAGGTGCTCGGTGAGCAGGCCGCCGAGCACGGGGGCGACGGCCGCTGCCGCCCCGCTGACGCCGCCCCACACGCCGAACGCGATGCCGCGCTGCCTGCCGTGATAGGTGGCGCTGACCAGGGCCAGGGTCGTGGCCATCATGGCGGCCCCGCCCGCGCCCTGGACCACGCGGGCGGCCAGCAGCACGCCGCCGCTGGGCGCCAGCCCGCAGGCCAGCGAGGCCAGCGCGAACACGATCAGCGCCCACAGATAGACCTTGCGCTGTCCCGCGTGATCGGCGAAGGAACCGGCGGCGAGCAGCAGGGCGGCCAGGGCCAGCGCGTAGCCGTCCAGCAGCCACTGGGTGCCGGTGAAGGACATGTGGAGGTCGTCGATGATGTCGGGGAGCGCGACCATCACGATGGTCACGTCGACGAGGAGCATGAATGCGCCGGTGCACGCGGCCACCAACGGCCACCAGCCGGTCCTCGTCGCTGCGGAGGTCTGGGTCATGGGAGATAAGATCGGGCTCTCATGGGGATATTCGCCAGCAGAAGCAGCACTTCTGGCGCTTTTCCCCGCGAGCTAGCCTGTGATGGTGAAAAACATCGAGCTGGACGAGCTGGACCGCAGGCTCCTGCACGCGCTGCAGGTGGACGGGCGGGCCGCGTTCAGCCGCATCGGCGAGGTGCTCGGCGTGTCCGACCAGCGGGTGGCCCGCCGCTACCGGCGGCTGCGCGCCAGCGGCACCGTACGGGTGGTCGGCGCCGTGGACGGGCGGCGGCTCGGCTTCGAGTCGTGGTCCATCAGGTTGCGGTGCACCCCCGACGCGGCGGTCTCGATCGCCGAGGCGCTCGCGCGGCGCTCCGACACGTTCTGGGTGCATCTGCTGTCCGGCGGCACCGAGATCTCCTGTAACACGATCCAGCGCACGGCGAAGGAGCGCCAGTCGCTGCTGCTGGGCAGGCTCGCCAAGACCGACCGCGTGCTGTCGGTGACGGCGCACCGGACCCTGCACATGTTCGTCGGCGGGCGGGTCGGCTGGGACGGGCTGGCCGCGCTCTCCCCCGAGCAGGCGGCGGGCATCGAGGAGGGACGGGCGTTCGCCCGCCATGCCGAGGACGAGGAGATCACGCTGGGCCCCGGTGACGACGCCCTGCTGGAGGCGCTGTCGCGGGATGGCCGGGCGCCCTACGCGGACCTGGCCGCGGCGACGGGCTGGTCCGAGTCGACGGTCCGGCGCCGGGTGGAGCAGCTCTACGGGACGGGGGCGCTCTTCTTCCACCTCGACGTGATGCCCGTGCTGCTGGGCCACCGGGTGGAGGCGCAGCTGTGGATGTCGGTGCCGCCGGCCGAGCTGGACGCCACCGGGCGGGCGCTGACCTGGCACCCGGAGGTCGCGTACGTCGGCGCGACGACGGGCCCCGCCAACCTGATGGCCAACGTCGTCTGCCGTGACGACGCGGCGTTCTACCGCTACCTGACCGAGAGCCTGGGCGCGCTGCCCGCGATCGGGCGCATCGAGACCGCGCCGATCATCAGGACCGTGAAGCGGTTCGGGGCCGTGCTCCCGCTCTGACCCGATAATCGAGGCGTGCACCGGCCAACCAGGCGCTCGTTCCTCCGGCTCGGCGGCGTGACCGCGGCCGGGCTGCTCGGCGCGCTGGTGCCCGCCGACCCCGCGCACACCCCGGACGACTCCTTCCTCCGCTTACGCCGCCGCTGGCGGGAGGTCACGGTGGGCGGCGGGTACGACCCGGCCGCCGAGCCGTACCGGACCTGGCTGGACAGGCTGGGCAGGACGGCCGCCCGCCACCGCGACACCATGGCCCCCGGCCGCGCCTCGCTCTGGCCCGACCAGGCGTTCCCCTCCTTCGTGGCCACACCGCGGCGGCTGCGGGCCATGGCGCAGGCGTACGTGCTGGAGGGCACCGGCCTGACCGGCGACGCGGGGCTGGCGGCGGCGGTCGCGGAAGGGGTGGACCACTACCGGCGGAGCGTGTACGCCGACGGCGCCGAGGCGACCGGCAACTGGTGGCACTGGCAGATCGGCGTGCCGAAGGCGCTGCTCGACGCGGCGGTGCTCGCCGGCCTGCCCGAGCCGCAGAGCGCGCGGCTGCGGGACGCGGTCGACCACTTCGTGCCGGAACGCCGGCTCGGCCGGTACAGGGGCAACAGCACCGCGGCCAACCGCGTGGACCTGTGCCTGGTGATGCTGCTGCGGGCCATGCTCGACGCCGACCACGGCAGGGCGGCGCTGGCGGCGTCCGCGCTCGCGCCGGTGTTCCGCCTCGTCGGCGAGGGCGACGGGTTCTACCGGGACGGGTCGTTCATCCAGCACACGCACGTGCCCTACCAGGGGGCCTACGGGGTGACGCTGCTGTCGGGGCTGGCGACGATGTTCGCGGTGCTGCGGGGCACGCCGTGGGAGGTCTCCGACCAGAACGTGTTCGACATGGTCGAGCGGTCGTTCGCCCCCTTCGTCCGCGACGGCGCCTGCATGGACCTGGTCCGCGGCAGGGGAGTCGCCAGGAAGCCGTTCGGCGACCACGAGCGCGGGCGGGAGATCGCCGCCGCGGTCCTGCTGCTGGGGGAGGGCGCCCCGGCCGCCGAGCGGGCGCGCTGGCACGCCATGGTCAAGGGCTGGGCGGTACGCGACACGTACCGGCCGATGCTGGAGCACCCCGAGCCCGCCTTCCACGCCCGGCTGGCCGCGGTCGTGGACGACGCCTCCGTGCCCGCGGCGCAGGAGCCGGTCGGGCACCGGCTGCTGCCGATGAGCGCCCGGGCCGTGCACCGCAGGCCGGGCTGGTGCGCGGCGCTCAGCATGGCCTCCTCCAGGATCGGCCACTACGAGCACGGCAACGGCGAGAACCTGCGCGGCTGGCACACCGGCTCGGGGATGCTCTATTGGTGGGCGACGGGCCACGGCGACCAGTATTCGGACGACTTCTGGCCCACCGTGGACCCCTACCGGCTGCCCGGGACGACCGTCTCCACCAAGAGGCTGCCCGACGGCGCGGGCGGCGACTGGGGCGACACCTGCCCGCCGGGCCGGTGGGTGGGCGGGGCCACGGACGGCACGTACGCCACCGTCGGCCAGCACCTGAACGGCCTGGAGAGCACGATGGAGGCGTTCAGGTCGTGGTTCTTCCTCGACGACGCGATCGTGTGCCTGGGCGCGGGCATCACCGCGGAGGACGGCGTGCCCGTCGAGACGGTCGTGGACAACCGCAGGACCGGCGCCGCGCTGACGGTGCGGGAGGGCTGGGCCCACCTCGAAGGGTACGGCGGCTACGTCGTGCGCGGGCCCCTGCGCACGCTGCGCGAGCGCCGCGCCGGCGGCGGCGTGACCCGCGACTACGTGACGCTCTGGCTCGACCACGGCGTCGATCCGCGCTCGGCCGGATACGTCTACCTGCTCATGCCGGGCGCCGGCCAGGAGGAGACCAGTGCGCGGGCGGCCGACCCCGGCTGGGTGCGCGTGCTCGCCAACACCGACCGCCTGCAGGCCGTCCACGTGCCCTCGCTGGGCCTCACCGCGGCGAACTTCTGGGACGCCGGGACCGCGGGCGGCCTGACCGCCTCGGCCCCGTGCGCGGTGCTGGTGCGCGGGGACACGCTGACCGTGTCGGACCCCCGGTGCGACCTCGACGAGCTGACCGTCACGTGGGCGGGGGAGACGTTCACCTTCGACGGCCTGGCCGGCCGGGAGGGCGCCTCCACAACCGTGCGGCTCCGCTAGTGACCGCCGCCGCGCGCCCTGCGGTACTCCTGCACGACCAGGTCCGTGAGCTCCTGGAGCGAGGTGTCGGCGGTGGGCTTGTCGAACGTGATCGTGCCGTGCTGGAGCAGGTTGACCCGGTCGCACACCTCCAGGATCTGCGCGTAGTTGTGCGCGATGATCACGATGGACACCTCGCCGCGCGCCTTCAGGTCGCTGACCAGGTCGAGGATCAGCGCCCCCTCCTTGGCCCCCATCGCGGCCAGCGGCTCGTCGAGCAGCAGGATCCGCGAGCGCGAGTAGACCGAGCGGGCGACCGCGATGGCCTGCCGCTGGCCGCCCGACAGCTTGGCGACCTCGACGTCCACCGACGGGATGCGCACTCCCATGGCGTCCAGGTGCTCGGTGGCCAGGCGGCGCATGCGCCGGTTGCTCAGCAGCCGCGCGAACCCGACGTGCTCCCGGCCCAGGAACATGTTGTGGTAGACGCTGAGCTCGTTGATGAGCGCGAGGTCCTGGTAGACGATGTCGATCCCCAGTGACCTGGCCTGGCGCACCGACCTGAGCGCCACCTCATCGCCGTCGAGCAGGATCCGGCCCGAGTCCGGCTGGTGGAACCCGCACAGGAGCTTGACCAGCGTCGACTTGCCCGCGCCGTTGTCGCCGATCAGGCCGAGCACCTCGCCCCGCGTCAGGGTCAGGCTGACGTCCCGCAGCGCGGTCACCGCCCCGAACCGCTTGGACAGCGACTCGGTACGCAGGACCTCGGTCATGTCCGTCCCGCCCTTGGCAGCCGGGTCAGGGAGACGTTCGCGATCATGGAGAGCAGGATCGCGCCGCCCAGGATGAGGAAGTAGGGGTTGGCGGAGATGCCGATGAGGTTCATGCCGTTCTGGAGGACGGCCAGGACGAGGGCCCCGATCGCGCCGCCGACGATCGTCCCGGAGCCGCCGGCCAGCGCCGTGCCGCCGATCACCGCGGCCGACACCGCGGTGAACATCAGGCCGGTGCCGCCGCCGATGTTCGGGTCGATGGTGTGGATCCGGAACGCCTCAATCAGCCCCGCGAACGCCCCCAGAGTCCCGCCAATCATGAAATTTCCGATTTTGATGCGCGCGGTGCGGACGCCCGCCTCCGACGCCCCCAGCGGGTTGCCCCCGACCGCGATCGTGTGCAACCCCCACCTGGTACGCGTCAGCAGCACGTGCAGGACGATCACGATCACCGCGGCCCACGCCAGGTGGGCCCACGGATAGGCGCCCAGCCACGACCCGATCGTCCCGTCCACCGCGGCCGGGATCTCGGCGGGGTAGGCGTGCGACGTGGTGAGCACGATGCCGGTCACCGCGTAGAAGGTGCCCAGCGTCGTCACGAACGACGGCACCCGCAGCACCACGGTCACGAACCCGTTCGCGAACCCGATCGCGGTCCCGGTCAGCAGCGCCAGCAGGATCGCCGGCAGCGCCGGGAACCCCCAGAAGTCGATCGCGTAGTGCATCATGAACGGCGCCAGCGCCGCCACCACGCCGACCGACAGGTCGATCTCCCCGCTGACCAGCAGCAGCACGGTCCCGCACGCGACGATGGCCGTGGGCGCGGCGGCCTGGGTGATGTTGACCAGGTTGTCCCCGGTCAGGAAGACGTCCGTGACCGACATGAAGTACAGCCCCAGAGCGATCGCCACCACCAGGACGCCGGCCTCCCGGTGCTTCAGGAACTCCTCCCGGAATCTACGCATGGGCGATGGCGCCCGAACGTTCCACCAGCTTCTGCGCGGTGTCGGAGCCCTCGAAGCGCGTCTTGGTCGTCTGGTACGGGCCCACGTTGTCCTTCGTCACGAACAGCAGGCCCGTGTTCGTCTCGGAGGGGAAGAGCAGCCCGCCGGACAGCTTGTAGAGGTAGAGGTAGAGCACCGGCAGGAAACCCTGCAGGTAGGGCTGCTGGTCGATGGTGTAGTCGAGGTCGCCCGCCTTGATCGCGGCCAGCGTCTCCGGCACCAGGTCGAAGCCTCCGGCCACCTTGAGGCCCTTGCTCCGCATGTTGTACTTCTTGACCGTCTGCCCGATCGACTGGGTGGAGCCGGCGTCCACGGCCAGCATGCCGGCCAGGTTCGCGTGGCCCTGCGCGTAGGCGTCGATGATCGACAGGCCCTTGGTGACGTCGGCGTTCGTGCCCACCGGGGTGAACTTGATGGGCTTGCCCGAGTCCTTGAACGCCTGCTGGGCGCCGTCGATCCTGGGCTGGATGTTCAGGGCCCCAGGGGTGGCGATGAAGCCGGCGACCTCGCCCGACTCCACCTGCTGCAGCGCCCGCTGGCCGAGCGCGTAGCCGGACTCGTACAGGCCCTGCCCGATGTAGGCCAGCCGGCTCGTGCCCTTGTCGTCGCGGGAGCCGTCCGCGTTGTACGACACCACGGGGATGCCCGCGTCCAGCGCCCGGTTGACCGGGTCGCGGAAGGCCGCCTTGTCCACGACGGCCACGGCCAACCCGTCGGCCTTGCCCGAGACGGCGGTGCTGCACGCGTTGACCATCTCGGCCACGATCGAGTCCTTCGAGCCCGTCCACTGGAACTCGGTGCCGAGCAGCGCGCACGCGTCCTGGGCGCCGTACTGGGTGGGGGTGAAGAACGGGTTCGTGGTGACGTGACAGACCAGCACGAACTTCCACTTGGGTGTGGCGGGGAAGTCGCCGGGCGCCGCCCCGGCCGCGCCGCTCGCGGCGGGCTTGTCCTGGCCGGCGGTGCATGCCGCCAGCAGTGCGGAGGCCGCGGCCGACGCGCTGGCCAGCCCGGCGCCGGTGAGCAGGCGCCGCCTGGCGATCGGGGTCAGCTTGAGGGTGTCGACCGCTTCTTCGACCTTGGGGTGGATCTTCTTCATCTGCACGACCTCGCGTTCCTTGCGGATCGGTGGTGCGCGGCCCATCGACCGGTCTCGTGAATCGCCCCCTTCCGCCAGTGAACTCCTTGATGACGGTCATGTCAGGACACGGTTTGGCGAACGTCGTCGCCCGGGCGAAGGCCCAGCTCACGCATGACGAAGGCCAGCCAGTCCGTCTGCTGGGCGACGATCGTGCTCCAGTTCGTGCCGCCGTGCCCGGCGTCCGCCCAGACGCGCAGCAGGACCGGGTGGGCGGCGGTGGTGGCGGCCTGCGCCCTGGCGGCGAACTTGCGGGAGTGCCAGGCCGGGCAGCGGGGGTCGTTCGCGCCCGCGTCCAGCAGGATCGCCGGGTACGCCGTCGCCGGCCGCACGTTGTGGTACGGCGAGTAGGCCATCAGCACGGGCGCGTCGGCCGGGTCGGCCGGGTTGCCGTACTCGGGCAGGGTGGCGGCGGCTCCCACCGGGTCGTGGGCCACGCGCATCATGTCCAGCTTCGGGGCGACGCAGACCACCGCCCGCCACAGGTCGGGGCGCTGGGTCGCGGCCACGCCCGCGAGCATCCCGCCGTTCGAGGCGCCCTGGAAGGCCAGCCGGTCCGGGGCGGTGACCCCGTCGGCGATCAGCCGGCCGGCGATGGCGTACAGGTCGTCGAAGGAGTTCTGCTTGGCGTGCAGCCGGCCCGCCCCCCACCACTCCAGGCCGAACTCGCCGCCGCCGCGCACGTGGGCGTGCGCGTAGATCCCGCCCGCCTCGACGAACGCGGCCAGGGGCCCGAGGTACGAGGCCAGCTCCGCGACGTTGAAGCCGCCGTACGCGTGGAGCAGCGTCGGCCGCGGCCCGGTCCGGTCCAGGTCGGCCCGGTGGACCAGCGTGCAGGGGACGCGCGTGCCGTCCTTGGAGGTGGCCCACACGCGCGTGGTGACCAGCCCGGACAGGCTGTGCCCGCCGCCCTGCAGGGCGGTCAGGGTGCCCGACTCCAGCTCGTAGTGGTAGACGGTCGGCACCTGCGTGTAAGAGGTGTAGCCGAAGGTGATGGCGTCCTCGCAGCCGACGACCTGGTCCATCACGCCGAGCGCGACCACTCCCTGGGCCACCGAGCTGACCGAGCCGGGGCCGGGCAGGGGGACCTCGCCGAGCTCCTTGCCGTCCGGGTCGAGGATCCGGACGCGGGAGACCGTGTCCACCAGCTCGCCGATCACCAGCCGGTCGCCCACCGGGGTCACGCCGGTCAGCACCGCGTCGCCGCCCGGCGCCAGCTCCGTCCAGGTGCCCTGGTCGCCGGGGCTGCCGAGGGGGATGCGGACCAGGCGGCCGCGCGGGGCGCCGGCCGTGGTGACGCACACGTACGCGTCGCCGATGATCTCGCCCTTGTAGAGGTGCTCGGCGTCGGTGACGAACTCCCGCCACTCCCGGTTCGAGCCGTCCAGCCGGGCCAGGAAGTGCGGCCGGGGCCTGAGGTGGTCGACCTGGAGCACCGCCCAGCGCCCGTCGGGGGAGATCTTGGGGATGGCGAACATGTGCGGGATGTCCAGCGGCTCCGGCTCCGTGGGCGGCTCCTCCCCGAGCCGGTGGAAGAACAGCCGCCAGCGCAGCGGCCCCGAGACCGTCTCGTTGGCCATGTAGAAGAAGCCGCTGCTGTCAGGGAGCCACGCCACCAGGCCGGGCCGCTGCTGGGGCACGCCGTCGAGCAGCACCTTCCCGGTGTCGATCTCGACCACCTTGAGCACGGGCAACTCGTGGCCCGCCGCGTCCAGCGAGTACGCCAGGAGCCGCCCGTCCGGCGACGGCTTGGGGGACATCCTCAGCGGCGTGCCGTCGGACAGCTCGTTGAGGTCGATCACGGTACGCCAGGGCCCGGTGGGCGCGTCGGCCACCTCCAGGACCATCAGCTCGCGCCCGTCGGGGATCCGGCCGCTGAACCACCGGGGCCCGTGCCGGACGGGGACCACCAGGTTGCGCGCGTCCATCTGCTCGACCAGCTCGCCGACCCTGGCCGCGAGCGCGCCGTGGTGCGGCCAGCCGTGGATCCAGGACCTGGCCAGCTCGTCCTGGGCCGCCTGCCAGGCCAGGACGTCCTGGCCGTCCTCCTCCAGCCACTGGTAGGGATCGTCGAACGTCAGCCCGCCGACCTCGTTGTGCTGGGGGCGTACCGGTGCGTCGGGATACCGCATGCGTCACTCTCCGCTCTCGCGCGCCTGCCTGGCGCGCTGGAGGTAGTGGATGACGGCGGGCAGATCGCCCGCCCCCAGCCAGTCGATCTGGCGGCTGATCTCCGCGCTGACCCCGGCGCTGTTGGCGCGCCACAGCGCCATGCCCGCGGCGGTGAGCCGTTCCTTGACCTGCTCGTCGCCGGGCTGCAGCGCGGCGGTCATGGCCTCCCAGCGCGCGGAGATCTCCTGCACCCTGGGGTCGTCGACGGGCGTGCCCGCCAGGAGGAGCTCCCGGGTCTCGCGGACGAGCTCCAGCCATTCGGCCCGCAGGCCCGCCAGCCGCTCCTCGCCCAGCTCCGCCCGCCGCGTGGCCAGGTGGTCGCGGAGCTCCTGGGCGAAGTACGTCTCGTACACCGAGATCATCTCGAGCGCGGCCATGAACTGCTCGGCGTCGGGCATGACCGACTTGTGCAGCAGCCACATGAGGCCGCTGATCTGCTGCTTCAGCTGCCCCAGCCGGGCGGTCTGGATCTCGATCTCGGCGAGCTGCGCGCCGAGCAGGTCGCGCAGCGTCCCCAAGTCGTCCTCAGGCCTGTTCAGGACCTCGGCGATCTCGTCCAGCGACAGTCCGAGGCCGCGCAGCGCGCGCACCCGGTAGAGCCTGCGCAGGTCCGCCTCGGTGTAGCGACGGTGCCCGGACGCCGTCCGCTCGCCGGCCCTGACCAGGCCGATCTCGTCGTAGTGGTAGAGCGTCCTGACGGTCACCCCGGAGGCCCTGGCCAGCTCCCCGATCGTCCATCGACGCGCGTCTTCGCTCACGCACCCGACCGTAGAACCTCCCGTGGCGGGAGGTTCAAGCCGTTCACTCCCAGAGCGCCGCCACCTGGGCGACCGCGCCGCGGCCCTGGGCGTAACCGGCTCGGGCGCTGGGCGTGCGTACCGCCGGGTCGAGCGGGTCGATCCCGAAGGCGGCCAGCGAGTCGGCGTCCGGCCCGATCACCTCGACCCGGCCGTCGAGCGCGGCCCAGGACGGCTCGCCGACGTCGGGCATCGGGGCCAGCACCAGCACCCGGTCGAACCCGGCCGCGAGGTCGGAGTTGGTGCTCGTACGCACGCCGCCGTCCATGTACCGGACCCCGTCGATCGTCACGCACGGCCACACGCCGGGCACCGCGCAGCTGGCCGCCACCGCGTCCACCAGCTCCACCCCCGACCCGGGATCGAACAGCCGGGTCTCGCCGCTGACCGCCTCGACCGCCACGATCACCAGGTCACGTCGCGGCCACTCGTGCACGGGCAGCCGGGCCTCGATCACCTCGCGCCGCCTGGCCTCGCTGATCGTGTCGGCGGCCAGCGCCAGCGCGCCGATCTTCCGCCGCTGCTCGACCGGGTCGGACGTGCTCTCGTAGACCTCCATGAGCTTCGCCCACATCTCCTCCACCCGCACCCCGCTGGGCAGTTCGAGCGTCTGGAGCGCGGGATCGACCTGCCGCTCCAGCAGCTCGGAGAGCGGCCGGCCGCTGGTGACCTGGGCGGCGACCGCCGAGCCCGCCGACGTGCCGACGATGCGGTCGGCCCCTGTCACGTCCACACCGCCGTCGGCGAGCGCCGCCAGCACGCCCGTCGTCCACGCGATCCCGGCGACCCCGCCGCCACCCAGTACCAGTGCCCGCTTGCTCATCGGCCCTCCTCATAGGGGTTCTTCCACCCCAACGCCCGGGGCCCGCAGGCGTCTTCCGCCGATCTCAGCCGGCGAGCACCTTGCGCAGCACCGCGGCGAACTCCTCGGTCCTGCCGATGAATCCGCCGTGGTCGCCGGGGAACTCCGTCGGAGCCGTGCCCAGCAGCTCGGCCAGCGCCACGGAGGTCCGGTACGTGACCAGCCCGCCCGACTCGTCACCGATGCCCACCACGACCTGGGCCGGGGCGGCCTTCAGCGCGGCGACGTCGGGCACGTAGCGGGCGGTGCCGCGCAGCTCATGGGCGAAGAAGCGCGCGCTGTCGGCCAGCATCTGCTCCGTCGGCTCCCCGGGAGGCCCGGCCGGGGCGCCCTCGTCGCCCTGGTCGAACCCGGCGGTGGCCATGAACTTGGCGAAGGCCGCCCAGACGCCGTCCCGGTGGTAGGTCGCGATGATGTCCTCGGTCGCGGCGCGTTGGTCGGCGGCGTCGGGGAGCAGCTCCAGCGAGGGCGGCTCGTGCGCGACGAGCGTACGGACCCGGCCGGGGTGCCGGGCCACCAGCGCCAGGCCGGTCACCGCGCCGCCGCTGCTGCCGAACACGTCGGCGGTCTCGGCGCCCAGGGCGTCCAGGAGCAGGGCCAGGTCGTCGGCCCGCAGCTCGGGGGTGGAGTCCTGGGTGGGGTCGTCGAGCACGCTGCCCGAGATGCCCCGCGGGTCGTGGGTGACCACCGTGTAGTCGCCCGCCATCGCCTCGGCCAGCGGCGCGAAGTCGGCCGCGGCCATCGGCGACCCCGTGATCACCAGCACCGGGCCGGCGCCGCGGACCTCGTAGCTCAGGCGTCCGCCCGGGATGGCGAGCGTGTGCGTGGTCGTCATGGAAACCTCCAGTCGTTTCACCGTCGTGGCTATGACTCGCGTCGCCGGCGAAACTCATCGGCCGATGGCGGACAGATCGACGAGGACCAGGGTGTCCCGTTCCGTCTGGAACCAGGCGATGCCGTCCCGCAGGTGAAGAGTGGTGCGCGTCGAGACCTGGAACAGCCGGCCGGTGCGTCCCGTGGCGAGGTCGTGCATGCCGATCGCCTGTTTTCCGGAGGCCGCCTGGAGGAGCCGGACGAAGCGGCCCGAACCGAGCTCCCCGTGGGTGCTCCCCGGCAGCTTCCGCAGGCCCGTGCCGTCGCGCCGCCATGCCTCGGAACCGTTGAAGCACCACGTCACCCCGCAGTCGGTCCACGACGTTCTTCCGGAGGGCGGGACCACGTCCCTGCGTTCGCCGGTGAGCACGTTCTTCAGGTGCTCCACGGGACGCCGGCTGAAGTCGTCCGCCAGGTTGTCATTTCGCGGTGAACCGGCCCAGGGCCATTCGACCAGGCTGTAACCCTTTGTCCCGTCGATCTGGGTCGCCTTACCGCCCTTCAGCGGGGCCCGGTAGACGCCGCCCTCGTCGGGCGACCACACGACCATGCCGTCCGCGATGGCCATGCGGCGGATCCCCAGGACCATGTTGTCGCGGATGACCGTGGCGCGGTCCGAGAAGATCCGGCGGGGCACGCCACCCTTGACCGGTACCGTCCAGACCTCCTTCATGGGGCCGCGGATCGACGACCACGCCAGGTGACCGTCGCCGAAGACCGTCGGGCTGAACGGCGGGCTCCTCTTCTCGAGCTGCGCGATCCTGGTGAACGTCCGCTTGTCCAGGTCGTACGACCGTAGGCCAGGGTGAGCTTCCCGGGGCGTTTGCCGTGCAGCCTGGAGAAGACGTCCTGCACGACGTCCTCGGCGCTCTCCCGGTCGCCGACGAGCAGCACGGCCAGGCGCACCAGGGCGAGCCAGTGCTCGCGGTACAGACTCGCCAGCACCGCCTCGGCTTCGGGCGGCGCGGGCGCGCGAGCGACTGTCTCACCGTTCATGCCTTAGGAACGCGCACCGTCCCCGATCCGCTGCATCGCCGGGCGGCGCAGCCAGGTGGCCCAGCGCCAGAGCCACTCCATGGGGCCGTACCGGAAGCGGCGCAGCCAGAGGGTGGAGACCAGCCACTGGGCCGCGAGGATCGCCCCGGCGATCAGCAGCACCGTCGTCACAGGCCAGGTCTCCGGCGAGCCCGCCACGGCCCTGGAGATCACCAGGACGAGGATCGTGGCGGACAGGTAGTTGGTCAGTGCCATCCGGCCCAGCGGGGCGAAGACGGCCTGCAGGACCGGCCGGAGCGGTGTCCTGAGCAGGACCAGCAGGCCGCACACGTACACGCCCGCCATCAGGAGCCCGCCGACGGCGAGCGATCCGTCCTGCGCGCGGGCCTGCAGCCACAGGGCGACCGCCGCGCCGGCCGCGAAGAGCACGGTCAGCGCCACGGGGGCGGAGCGCTCGATCCGGTCGATCACCCCGTACCGGGTCAGCGCGGAGCCGGCCAGGAACAGCCCGGGGACCAGCGCGGTCCCGCCGCCGAAGGCCAGCGCCGCGGCGAGGAACGCGACGGCGAGGCCCGCCACGGCCCAGCGCGGCAGCCAGGTCGAGGGCAGGAGCACCACCAGGCCGACGACGGCGTAGATCGTCAGGATGTCGCCCCGCCAGAGCGCGAACATGTGCACCAGCCCCATCGCGAGCAGCACCAGGAGCCGGCGCAGCAGGAGCAGCCGCGGATTGGCGGTGCGCCCTGCCGCGGACTCCAGGAGCAGCGAGAAGCCGATGCCGAACAGCAGCGAGAAGATCGGGAAGAACCGCTGCTCGACCAGCAGCCCCATCCACATCGCGCCAGGGGTCTCCGCCGCGTGCTGGACGGGGACGAGGGCGTCGCCGACGTGGGAGATCGGCTGGACGTTGGCCAGGAGGATCCCGCAGAGCGCGAAGCCGCGTATGACGTCGAGCGCGGTGATCCGCGCCCTTCTTCGGGAATCGGGAGTTTCGGGTGGCATGACGCCTCATCCTGCGGGCCTCATGCCGGTGGCGGCTTCGGCCGGAAGCAGGGTTCGCGACAGTACTTTCGGCCGGACCTGTGCCCTCAGGGGGGTTCAGGGGGTGGCGACCTCCAGGTTGCCGGAGTCGCTGGAAAGCTCGATCGTACGCGGCGCCGAGGCGTCGGTGGCCGCCGTGACGTCCTTGCTGCCGGAGTCGGTCTTGGCGATCACGTTGTACGGCCCCTGCGGCACGCGAACCGTGATCGAGCCCGAGTCCGAGGAGCTCACGACCTTGTCCGGCTGCGCGGTGAAGACCAGCTCGACGTCCCCCGAGTCGGTCTCCGTGACGACCCGCTTGCCCGACAGCCCGCCGGCCTCGATCACCCCGGAGTCGCTGCGGACGTCCACCTCGCCGGACAGGCCCTTCAGCGTCAGGTCCCCGGAGTCGGAGTCGATCTTGACGCGGAGCCCCTTGGGGATCTCCACCTTGTAGTTCACGTCGCAGGCCGCAGCCCCGCTCCCCAGCCCCCAGCTGCGGGGGCACTTGTACGTCAGGGCGAGCGTGTCGCCCTCCACGCCGTGGGTGGCCTCCGGCTTGTTCTTGCGCCAGACGAGATGCTCGGTCACGTGGATGCCCTGGCGGTCCGACTCCACCACCTCGACGGTGCCGGAGTCGGACCCGATCCTGATGCCGGCCACCTTGTCGGTGACGTCGTAGGACTTGGTGTCCTCATCGAGGGGGCCGGCGAGGCCGCACCCGGTCAACACCGCCGCGACCCCCAGCAGCCCTGCGATCATGCCCGCTCTCTTCATGCCCATGACGCCCAAGTGTGGTTCACCAGGCCCTGCCCGGGCGTCGGGGAGTTCCCTGAGACGTCCCTGAAGAGTCCCTCAGGGGCGGGGGCGGTCACCAGCCGAGCTCGTCGCAGCCGGTGTGGTCGGCGGGCTCCACCTGAAGGGTCGCGTGCGCCACGCCGTGGCGGCGGAGCAGCAGGTCGCGGGCCTTGTCCAGGATGGCGTGGTGGTCCTTCGGGTCGACGGTGACCAGGTGGGCGGTGGCGACGTTCATGCCGGAGGTGAGGGTCCACAGGTGCAGGTCGTGCACGTCGCGTACGCCTTCGAGCGCCGCCAGGTCGGCCGCCACCGCGGCCGCGTCCATGCCCTCGGGCACGTGCTGCCCCAGCACCGCGAAGACCTGACGGCCGAGGGAGATCGCGCGCAGGGCGACGAAGACGCCGATGGCGAGGGCGACGACGGTGTCCCAGAACGTCTGACCGGTGGCCGTGATCAGCCAGCCCGCCACGATGACGCCGACGGACCCGGCCGTGTCGGCCACGACCTCCAGGTAGGCGCCCTTGACGTTGAGGCTCTCGGCGGCCCCGGCACGCAGCAGCAACAGGGCGATGAGGTTGACGACCAGGCCGATGCCGCCGACGACGAGCATCGGGCCGGAGGAGACCTCCGCGGGTCCGCCGATCCGCCCGATGGCCTCCAAGACCACGTACAGCGCGACGCCGAGCATCATGACCACGGCCAGCAGGGACGCGAACACCTCGGCCCGGTAGGAGCCGTAGCTGCGCCTTCCCGTGGCGTCCGGCCGGGTGGCGATGCGGGTGGCCACCAGGGCGGCGCCCAGGGTGACGACGTCGGCGGCCATGTGCCCGGCGTCCGACATCAGCGCCAGCGAGCCGGAGATCAGGCCGTAGACCAGCTCGACCACGAAGAACGCGCCGATCAGGACGAAGGAGACCGCCAGCCGCCACCGGTGCTGGGCGCCGGCGTGCCCGTGTCCGTGCCCGGCGCCCATCAGTCGGCCCCGTCCCGTTCGGGGTGGATGGCCTCGGTGTGCTCGGTGTGGGCGAGCGCCAGGTCGAGCAGCATGCGTACGTGGGGGTCGTCCAGCCGGTAGTACGCCATCCGCCCGGCGCGCCGGGGGACGACGATGCGGTGGGCGCGCAGCAGCCGCAGGGCGTGGGAGACCGCGGACTCGCTCTGGCCGGTCACGGCCGCGAGGTCGCACACGCACAGCTCTCCGTCCAGCAGCGCCACGAGCAGCCGCAGCCGGTTCGGATCGGACAGCAGGCCGAAGACGTCGGCGGTGTCGGCCAGATCGTCGGCCGCCGGCATCCGCTCGCACACGGCGGCGACCCGGTCGGGGTCGACGACCCGGACCGCGCAGCCGTCCGGCGACAAGACGACTCGCTCGCTTGAAGAGCTATTCATATAAACAACAATAGCTTGCGAAGTGATCCCACCATCAAGTTTCTCCGCGCGTCCTCTTTCAAACCTGACCGCCGCGTTGAAGGGGCTCCAGCCCGGCTATCTGCTCCGGCTTTCTGCTCCGGCTTTCTGCTCTGGCGGTGGTCAGGCCCGGTCTACTCAAGCCGGGCCCGGGCCACCACCAGCTTCCTGATCATGGAAGTCCGGTCCCGCCGTTCCGTGTCGGC
>NZ_JBSGFQ010000127.1:0-34067 GCF_053603495.1 Nonomuraea sp. NPDC004186
CCGCGTCCGTGGTCATCGCCACCGTGATCGTCACCTTGGACGCCGGGTCGGCCACGTCCGTCTTCGGCCACGTCAGCCTCCCAGCGCGAGGGCAGCACCACCACGTCGGCGGCGGCGTACCAGGGCCGGACATCGGCCGCGCCGCCGGCGAAGTGAACGCCGGGCACGGCCCGCGACCGCAGCGCGCGCAGCATCGGGCCGTCACCGACGATGGCCAGCCGGGCCCGCCCGTCGCGGGCGGCGACGCGCTGCCAGGCCGACAGCAGCAGGTCCTGGCCCTTCTGGCGGGTGACCCTGCCCACGCAGACCGCCAGCGGCGTGTCCTCGGCGATGCCGTGGCGGGCGCGCGCCTCGGCCCGCTCCTGCGGCCCCGCGGGCCTGAAGCGGCGCAGGTCCACGCCGTTGCGCACCACGACGAGGTCGCCGGGCACGCCGTACCGTCTGGCCAGCGCGGCTTCGCCCTCGCCCACGCAGATCACCCGGTCGGCCCAGCGCGCGGCCAGCCGTTCCCAGGTCAGCGCCGCGGCGGCGACGGCGCCCCGGGCGGCCAGCCAGGACCAGCCGTGCGGCTGGAAGAGCGTGGGCACCCGGCCCCTGAGCGCGGCCCGGCCCGCCAGCCCGGCCTTGGACGAGTGCAGGTGCACCGCGTCGGGGCCGAACTCGCGCACGATCCGCCGCAGCCGCGCCGCCTGGACGACGTCGCCGAGCCCGGGCGCGCGGCCGGCCGTCCAGTCCAGCCGGGGCACGCCCAGCCGGTCCAGCTCGCCGGCCAGCGGGCCGGCCAGCACATCGGGCGGGGGGCAGGCGACCGCGACGCGCCAGCCCCGCCGTGCCTGGTCGGCGGCGGCCATGGCCACGTACGCCCCCACGCCGCCCTCCACCGGCTGCGTGACGTGCAGGACCCCCGGTCTCACCGCCATGCCGAGACCTTCGCCGCCAGGCGCGGGCAGCGCCTCTTCAGCAGTTCCTTGCCCGTCTTGCTCACGCCCGCCAGCGCGGCGTAGGCGGCCGCGCGGGAGCCGCGCCCGAGCATCACCCGCCGGTTGACCACCGCTTCGGCCTCCCACCTGGCCTTGTGCGGCTCGGCGCCGCGCAGCATGCTGAGCACGGGCTTGCCCAGCCGGTGCGTCAGCTCCAGGTTGGTACGCAGCAGCATCGTGACCAGGTCCACCCGGGCCCGCAGGTCCGGGTGGACCCCGTACAGGTAGCCGCCCACGAAGTCCTTGCCGATCACCGCGAAGTCGCAGGCCAGCAGCCGCCCGTCCACCCGGTACTCCCACAGCGCCCCGTGGTTCTCCGCCACCAGCGCCTGCGCGGCCCCGGCCAGGTGGTCCAGGAAGCGCGGCTGCGTGTGCTGGGCGTTGATCCCCCGGCTCTTCCACTGCATGGTGTGCAACCGCAGCAGCTCGGCCGTCGACGCTCTGACCCGGTCCGCCTCGACCGTCGTCACCGACACGTTCAGCGCGTCGAGCTTGCGCAGCGCGGCCCGCACATGCTGGGCCCGGCGGCTCTGGAGCCCGGCGAGGACCTGCTCGATGGGTTGTCCGGGCAGCTGGAGGCAGGTGGAGGCGGGCAGCGTCCAGGCCCTGCCGTCCCAGATCTCCGCCAGGCGGCGGATCGCCGAGCCGGGCCGCGCCTCGGGCAGGTCGATGACGTCCCAGCCCGGCTGGGCGAGCAGCCCGGCGCGCAGCTCGCGCAGGCCCGCGTCGCCCTCGGAGTCGTCCACCACGATGTCCGTGAAGTCGGACTGCCCTCCGCCGACGGGTGTCAGCACCCGGCAGCCGAGCCGGTGCTCCAGCCTGAGCGGCGCGGCCGCGACCAGGCGTCCGTCCCGGTGTGCCAGGAACACCCGCAGCCGCCCCGGGGTCCCGTAGACCCGCCACCAGGAGCTGAGCCAGCCGTACGACTGGAACGGCGTGGCGGCCGAGCTGCGCGCGTACAGATCCGCCCATTCCGCCGACAGCGCGGCCAGCTCCGCGCCCTCCCTGACGACCCGCAGCGTGAGCCCCGCGCGCGAGGTCCCCTGCCGGGCGGCCCTCACGCCGGCGCTCCGGTCAGCGCCGCCGGCTCCGGCCGCGCCTGAGGGCGGGCCTGCGGCGCGGCCAGCCGGACGAGGCCGGCCGCCAGGGCCGCCCCGCAGGCGCCGATGGCCACGCTGATCAGCGGCAGCGGGGACGAGGGGCGCAGCGGAGGCACCGCCGAGGCGAAGGGCACCAGCCGTACGCGGGTGTCGGCGGCATGGGCGTTGGCGTAGGCGATCAGCGCGGCGGCCGCCTGGTTGACGCGGTCGGCGGCCTCCCGCGCGCCGGTCGCCACGGAGGTGAGCCGCACCAGCGGGGCGTCGGGCGAGGCCGCGGCCCGCAGGCTGTCCGGCTCGTCCGCGGCGCCGACGAGGAAGCCGGGATGGCTGGATATCCGTGCGTAGGCGGCGGCGAACCCGGCCGCCTGCGCCGGGTCACCGCCGGCCACCGCGACGTAGGCCTCGGCGGCGTAGACGGTGTCGCGGGCCAGCGCGTAGGCCACCCCGCCCAGCGCCCCGAGCGCCAGGGACAGCGGAAGCCACCATCGCACGAGCAGGCCCGTGATGCGGACCCAGGTCCATGTCATCGTCACTCCTCGGTGGGTTCGGCGCCCAGCAGGCGCAGGTAGAGCCGCTCCAGCTGGTCCGCCTGGCGGCGGACGTCGTAGAGCCGGACGGCATCGGGCGGGGACAGCCTGAGGGGCGGGTGGGCGGCGAGGCCGGACAGCTCCGCGGCGAGCCGGTGCGGCTCGACACGCCGTGCTCCCGGGGCCGAGCCGGGCGGCAGGTCCTCGACGGCCGGGCAGGCGTCGTACAGGACGGGCAGGCCGGCCGCGAGCGCCTCGACGACGGCCACCCCGAACGTCTCCTCGACGGAGGGCGCGGCCAGCACGTCCATCGCCATCATCAGGGCCCCCACGTCGGGCGACTCCCCCGCGAAGATCACCCTGTCCCCGGCCCCGGCCTCGCGGGCCAGCTCCCGCAGCCGCGGCTCGCAGGAGCCGGAGCCGACCAGGAGCAGGACGGCGTGTTCGAGCGGCGGCAGCGCCCTGATCAGCGTGTCGAAGCGCTTGCTCGGCTCAAGGCGGCCGACGCCGCCGATCACGAACGCGTTCTCGGGCAGGCCGAGCCGCTCCCGGGTGCGCCGGCGCAGGGCTGCGTCGAAGCCGAAGGCCTCGCCGTCGACGCCGTTCGGGACCACCGCGATGCGCGAGCGGGGGACGCCCCACCTCGACAGCCGGTCGGCCACCGTCGGCGAGACGGCCACGGTCAGGTGCCCGAGCAGCTCGCTGGCCAGGTACAGCGCCCTGATCGAGCGGGTCAGGCGGCGTCCCTCCACGTGCTCGTGCCCGATCGAATGCTCGGTCGCCACGATCGCCGGCACGTTCGCCAGCCGCGCCGCCAGCCGGCCGTACACGCAGGCGCGGTACAGATGGGTGTGCACCACGTCGTAGCGGCGCCCGCGCATGAGCCGGGCCAGCCGCCCGACGGCGCGCAGGTCCCTGTTGCCGCGCATGCCGACGTGGTGGACGGGCACGCCGGAGCCCTCGATGGCCTCCGCGACCACCCCGTGCCCGGTGAGCACCGCGACCTCGCACCGGGCCCGCAGGTACGGCAGCAGGGCCCGCAGCTGCTGCTCCGCGCCGCCCGCGGCCAGGCCGGTGATGACGTGCAGGACCTTCACCAGCCCCACCGGACCCGGTGCCGCGCCCGCTTGGCGTGCAGCCGCAGCGCGCCGTCCCGCTCGCCCACGTACGTGCGCGGCAGCGCGTACGGGCCGGTGAGCTCGGACTTCCAGATGGCGCAGGCGTAGGAGTAGCCCGTCTCGCGGACGGCGGCCAGCTCGCGGGCGTTGACGTGCCCGTACGGGTAGCAGAACCCGCTCACCTGGCGGCCCAGCAGGTCCTCCAGCGCCGCCTTGCTGCCGGCCACCTCGTGGTGGAGCTCGTCGTCGCGCAGCCCGGACAGCGAGTAGTGCCCGGCCGAGTGCGAGCCGATCTCCATGCCCTGCCGCGCGGCCCAGCGCAGGCCCTCGGTGTCCATGAGCCGCTTGCGCGGGGAGCCGGCGTCCCAGGCGTTGTGCTCGCCGATCAGGCCGGTGACCACGAAGACCGTGGCCGTGAAGCCGTACTTGCGCAGGACGGGCACGACCTCGCTGAGGAAGTCGCCGTACCCGTCGTCGAAGGTGAGCCCGACCAGACCGCGCGTGCTCCGGGCGCGCGTGAGCTCGAGCATCGAGACCCCGCTCAGGCCGCGCCGGGCGAGCCAGCGCATCTGCCGGGCGAAGCGGTCGGGCGAGACCGTGACGTGAAGCGGGTCGCTGTCGTATTTGTCCACGGAGTGGTACATGAGCACCAGCGGCATCGCGGTCATGAGCGACCTCGCATCCTGATCAAGTGGGTGATCTTGGTGGTGTCGGTGAGCGTG
This sequence comes from Nonomuraea sp. NPDC004186, assembly GCF_053603495.1. Taxonomy (NCBI): domain Bacteria; kingdom Bacillati; phylum Actinomycetota; class Actinomycetes; order Streptosporangiales; family Streptosporangiaceae; genus Nonomuraea; species Nonomuraea sp. NPDC004186. The sequence goes on from NZ_JBSGFQ010000127.1 coordinate 4,448, forward strand.
GCCGTGGCCCCCGAGAGGGCCGCGACAGCGGAGAAGGTGACGGCGATCGCGGCGCCGGTCGAAGCCAGGGCGATCGGCGGCGGCAGGCCCGCCAGCAGCGTCCGTGCGCCCCACCCCGCTCCGACGGCGGCCGCGGTGGCCAGCAGCAGGCCGCTGAGCGGGACCAGCGCCGTGTGGGCGGGCAGCGCGAGGGCCTGCCGCCGCAGTCCCGCGAGCAGCAGCGCGGCGGTCAGCGAGATCCCGGCCGCGTTCGCCGCGGCGATCCCCGTCACGCCCCACTCCGGGCGGGCCAGCACGACCGTCGCGGCCAGCCCCGCGCCCATCGCGAGGGCCGGGTACCAGGACCCGCGGGCGCCGCAGAAGTAGACGCGGCAGACGACCCCGACCACGGCCTGGCCGAGCAGCCCCAGCGCGTACACCCGCATGATCCGCGCGGTGGCGGCGGTGTCGGCCTCGGTGAACGCGCCGTACTGCAGCAGGAGGGCCACGACGTCCGTGGCGCAGACGAGCAGCGCCGCGGTGGCGGCCAGCACGATCGCCGCGGCGCTGACCAGGTCGTCGGCGAGCCTGCGCCGCGCCCGCGCGGTCTCGCCCGCGGCGAGCGCGCGGGCGAGCTGCGGGAAGCTCACGGTCGCCACGATCAGCGACAGGACCATCGGCACCTGGGCGATCTTCTGCGCGTAGTTGAGGTGCGAGATCGATCCTTCGGCCAGCTTCGAGCCGACGAACCTCTCGACGAAGACCTGGCTCTGGCGGACGAGCGTGAAGACCGCGACCGGCAGGAAGGCGATCATCGGCAGCGCCACGCCGCGCGTGGGCCACAGGGGCACCCCGAAGCGCCGTACGAATGCCGGGACCTGGGCCAGCACCATCCCCGCCCCGCCCGCGGCCACCCCGATCGCGGCCGCGTACGCGCCCTGGTCGCGCAGGGCCCACACGCAAGTGACGATCCCCAGGTTGTAGGCCACGTAGATGGCCGCCGGCGGCGCGAACGACTGGTGCGCCCGCAACGCCGCGCTCAGGTACCCGGCCAGCCCGAACGTCAGGATCGTCACCGACGCCACCCGCATGCAGTCCACGGCGAGGTCGGCCCGCCGGATACCCGGGGCGAGCACCTCGACCAGCCACGGCGCCCCCGCGACGGTCAGCGCGGTCAGCACCAGCAGCCCGAGGCACAGGTACGGCAGCGTCGACGACGCCAGGCCCCTCAGGTCCTCGCCCGCCTCCATCGCCCGGCTGAACAGCGGGACCAGCACGAACGCCATCGCCCCCTCGATCAGCAGGGGCGCGGCGGTCTCCGGGATCGTCCAGGCGACGAGGAACGCGTCGGTGCCGGCGTCGGCGCCGAAGAACCGGCCCAGCAGCAGGTCGCGGACGAAGCCGAGCAGCGAGCCCAGCGCGGTCAGCAGGATGGTGACGCCGACGGCCCGCGCCATGGGCGAGGTGGCCGGTGAGGTGGACGTGGTCATCGCGCCACGCCCAGCGCGACCGGGGCCTCGCCGGCCCATCCCGTCGCCGGGGGCCGGGCGACGAGCGACAGGACCAGCCCCAGGACGACGGACATGACCACGGTCGAAGGTCCGCCGACGTCGCCGTAGAGGAAGTCGATGCCCTGCCAGGCCAGCAGCCCGGCCGCGGCCGGCACGGCCGCCCGCACGGCCCACCAGGCCATGGATCCGAGGCACGCGCCCAGCGCGGCCAGCCCGAGCAGGCCCTGCTCGCTGAGCGTCAGCAGGTACATGTTGTGCGGGGAGAGCAGCGGCATGCGCTGGAAGCCGTTCACCGGGTCGTCGGTGTCGCTGCCGGACGACAGCTCGATTGGCGCGTAGGCGTCGCGCAGCTCCGCGAACCTGCGCGGCCCGGCCCCTGTCAGCGGGTGGTCCAGCCAGATCCTCGTGGCGGTGAGCCACAGGCTGTAGCGGTCGCTCACCGACTGGTCGGGGTGGGAGACGACGGAGGTGATGGAGGCCAGCCGCCGCCCCAGCATGTCCGGGTCCGAGCCCGCGCCCGGGCCGAGGACCAGCACGGTCGCCGCCGCGGCTCCGAGCAGGATCACCCTGGCCAGCAGCGCCCGGCTGTGCACGAAGAGCACGACCAGCGACGCGCCCAGCAGGGCGAGCCAGGCGCCGCGGCTGAGCGACAGGGCGAGCGGCACGCAGAGCAGGGCGGCGCCGCCGAGCGCGGCGGCCCGGCGCCCGCCGCGCCAGGCCAGGCCGGCCGCCAGCAGGACGAGCACGCCGTAGCTGACCACGCTCGCCATGCCCATGATGTCGAGCGCGCCGAAGGTGCCGACGGCCCGTACCCGCTCCCCCGCGTACGACGCGCCGGTGCCGGTGACCGCCTGGACGCAGCCGATCAGGCCCTGCAGGGCGGCCGTCCCGACGAGCGCCCCGCCCACGATCAGGGTGTCGGTACGGTCCCGGACCGCCACCAGGACGGCCAGCGGGACCAGCACGAACACCTGGAGATACCGGACGTAGCCCGGCATGCTCGTCAGGACGTCGGGAGAGGCCAGCATCGCGATCCCGGCCGCGCCCGCGACCGGAGCGAGCACCAAGGCACGGGCGGGCACCACGGCGGAGGCGGCGGCCACGGCACGAGCAGGCAGCGCGGCACCGGCAGGCGCCGGGTCGCGGGCGGACAGCGGGCGGGTCAGCCGGTTCGCGAGCGCGACGGTCACCGCGATGGCGACCAGCACCAGCGAGGCCACGTCGGCGGCCGTGACCTGGACGCCGGAGGACAGGTCCTGGCGGCCCGCCGGCAGGCAGATCAGGAGCACGGTGGCGGCGGCCGCCAGGCTGGGCCGCCGGAAGAGAGCGCGCATGCCTAGCCCCCGCCCGGCCGCAGCAGGGACCAGACCGTCTGCAGCATGATCTTGAGATCCGCCCGGAGGGTCCACCCGTCGATGTAGTGGTTGTCGAACCGGACGCGGTCCTCGATCGAGGTGTCGCCGCGCAGCCCGTGGATCTGGGCCCAGCCGGTGATGCCGACCGGCATCCGGTGGCGCAGGCCGTAGCCCGGGATCGTCCTGGAGAACTCCTTGACGAAGTGCGGGCGTTCGGGCCGCGGGCCGACGATGCTCATGTCCCCTCTGAGAACGTTCCAGAGCTGGGGAAGCTCGTCGAAGGAGGCCTTGCGCAGCAGCCGGCCCACCGGCCCGATCCGGCTGTCGTGGGCGATGCTCCACAGGGTCTCGGATTCGAGCGCGTCGGTCGGCTTCAGCGTCCGGAGCTTGATCAGTTCGAGCGGCTCGTCCCGGTAGCCCACGCGCCGCTGCCGGAACAGCACCCCGGGGCCGGTCTCCAGCCGGATCAGCGCCGCGCAGAGCGCGAGGATCGGCGCGCTGACGATGAGTCCGGTCAGCGCGACCGCGATGTCCAGGGCCCGCTTCAGCGGCCAGGCGAGGCCGCGCTGCGCCTCCGGGCGCATCCGCACGAGCGGGAAGCTGCGTACGTGCTCGCGCAGCGTCACGAAGTCGATGATGAGCTCGCCCAGGTCGGGCGCGAGGTAGACGTCGCAGCCGAGCGACCTCGCCGTTCTCGCGATCGACTGCTGGCCCTGCCCGGCGATGACCACCGCGCGGACCCCGTGGGCCTGGACGACGCGGACGACGTCGCCGGGCCCGCCGAGCACCGGGACGCACGGGTCCTCGCCGGGCGTCTCGTCCAGGAAGCCCAGCGGGAGCAGGCCGTGCTCGGGATAGGCGAGCAGGTTGCGCGCCAGCCCGTGACCGTGCGGCCCCGCGCCGACCACCAGGGTGGGCGCGGCCCTGCCGCGCCGGCGTGCCCGGCGGACCAGGAAATACAGGACGCTTCTGCCGCACACGGCGAGGAAGGTGAAGAGCAACGCGACCAGGGCGACCACGATGAGCGATGCCGTCTCCCGGAACGCGATGAGCGCGCCCACGAGTCCAGCCCCGGCGAGCCAGAAGCCCCGGTCCAGGCTGGAGGGCAGGACGCGCGGCGCGTACACGTGGCCGAGGCCTCCGACCACGACGACCAGGATTCCCGCCAGCGTGATGCGCGGCACGGCCTGGCCGGCGTTGGCCGCGGCGAACGCCATGCAGATCAGATCGATGCAGATCAGGCCAAGTGGCTGGACAGCCCTCCAGAGCCCTGACCTCTGCCGCCCTCCCCACCGCCTGACCCAGCGGTGGCCCCCAACACTAACAGCCACTACTTCTCCGGAATAAACTAGTTTGACTGGATCGACAGTGAAACTGTCGATCTAATCCCCCCAAAAAGCTAATAGTCTCCCTTCAGGCAATTTGCCACCCCATATTTCCGTAGCAAGGTTTTTCCTACGGAATACGCGAACAATCGCCCAACGAAGCCTTGAGCGTAGCCGCGCGCCTCGCGGAAATCGAGAACGTCACGGGCTTGGAGTCCTTGTTGTCGCGCAAGTTTTCATTGGTCCAGCGTTGGCGATATGGAGGTGGTTACCGGGTTTAAGGTCAGCTTTGGGCAGAGAGCCCGAATTGAGAGGGATGTTCCGGGGGGTGTCCGGATCCGGGGAGCCCGTTCGTCATGCTGGTGACAGCACGACACGCAAGGAGCGATCGATGAAGTACATGATGTTCGTCTGCACCGACGCGGAACCGGACACGGACTCGACCGGCAGCGAGGACATCGAGAAGTGGGTGGCCGACAACGACGGCCGCGGCCGGCGGCTGGACGGCAACGAGCTGGGGCCGGTGTCGGCCGCCACGACGGTCCGCGTCCGCAACGGCGAGCTCCTGGTCTCCGACGGGCCGTTCGCCGAGACCCGGGAGGTGATCGTGGGCTACGACATCCTCGAGTGCGCCCATCTCGACGAGGCGATCGAGGTGGCGCGGGCGCACCCGATGGCCCGGTACGGGCGGCTGGAGCTGCGGCCGTTCGCCGGCCAGTGACGAGGGGACGCCCGGCACGGCCCCCCGCGGCGGCACAGCCCGCCGCGGGGACCCGCGCGGAGCCCGACGAAGGAATCGGCGCGCGGACCGTCGCGGAGGCCGTTGCGGCGGTCGGTGCGGACTCCTACACCAGGATCGTCGCCACCCTGATCCGCGTCACCGGCGACTGGACGCTCGCCGAGGACAGCGCCCAGGAGGCGCTCGCGCAGGCCCTGGAGAGGTGGCCGCGCGACGGCGTGCCGGACAACCCCGGCGGCTGGCTCATGACCGTCGCCCGCAACCGCGCCACCGACGTGCTGCGCCGCGCGTCCGTCGAGCGCCGCAAGCTGCACGAGCTGGCGGATCTCACGCTCACCGCCCCGGCCACGGACGACCCGGAGGAGGAGGTCGTGGACGACCGCCTGCGGCTGATCTTCACCTGCTGCCACCCCGCGCTGGCCCTGGAGTCACGGGTGGCGCTCACGCTGCGAACCGTCTGCGGGGTGCCGACCGCCGACATCGCCCGGGCGTTCCTCGTCCCCCACGCGACCATGACGCGGCGGCTGACCCGGGCCAAGACGAAGATCGCGGACGCGCGCATCCCGTACCTCGTCCCGAGCGGCCCGGCGCTGGCCGAGCGCCTGCCCGGCGTGCTGGCGGTCCTGTACGTGCTCTTCACCCGCGGCTACGACCCCGACGGCGAGCCGGGCTTCGCCGACGAGGCGGTCCGGCTGGCCCGCCTGCTCCACCGGCTGCTCCCGGACCAGCCCGAGGTCGCCGGCCTGCTGGCGCTGTTCCTGTTCCAGCACTCCCGGCGCGAGGCCCGCCGCGACGGACAGGGCAACCTGCTCACGCTCGACAAGCAGGACCGCACCCGCTGGGACCGCGCGGCGATCCGCGAAGGGCTGGAGACGCTGGCGGCGGCGCCGGCCGACGGCCCCTACGTCCTGCAGGCGCGCATCGCCGCCTGTCACGCGACCGCGCCGGACTCCGGCGCGACGGACTGGCGGGCCGTCGCCCGCTGGTACGACGAGCTCGTGGAGATCCACCCCTCACCGGTGATCGCCCTCAACCGCGCCGTGGCCCACGGCTACGCGCACGGCCCGGCGACCGGGCTGGCGCTGATCGACCAGGTGCTCGCCACCGGCGCGCTGAAGGACTACCCGCTCGCCGTCGCCGCGCAGGCCGACCTCACGGCCCGCCTCGGCCACCACGACCACGCCGCCGCGCTGTTCCGCCAGGCGGCCGCCCTCCTCGGCCCGGGAGCCGAACGGCGCGCCCTCCTGGAACGCGCCGACGACCTCACGAACCCCGCGCCCGGTTAGCAAAGCGGGACCCGCACCCGAGACGTCGCTCCCGCCCGGCCGGCCGTCACATGTAGTCGTTCTTGAGCAGGCGATCGAGCTTGATGCCCAGATCGAGCAGCTCGGACCGCATGGCGTCGAACTCCTGCGCGATCTCGGCCCGGACGCTCGCGAACTGGTCGGCGATCAGCGTCGGGACGTAGTCCTCGTCGCCCCCGGCGGGCGTGGCGCGGTAGGCGTTGATCTCCCGCCGGATGGCCGCGATCTCGACGTCGACGGCCGCGAACTGCTCGATCGTCTCGGTGCGGGCCATCGACGTCTCGGCCTTCATGGCCGCGAGCTGCGTCTCCAGGCGCTTGGCGCGGTCGTTGATCTCACGGAGCAGGTCCCGCTCCCCGCCGCTCCCCGGCCTGGCCTCGCCGAGCCGGTCGCACGCCTCGAGCCCATCGACACGGAGCTTCAAGTCGCGAATCTCCGCCTGTACGTCCACGGGTTTTACCTTTGCGCTCGCTGATGGTGCGACCGCCCCGATGACGACCGCGTTTGGTCACCATATGGTTGCAGCCGGTGAGTGATTTTGGCCAGACCTCGAAGAAATCGGGGTCGATTCTTTGCCCTGCCGCCCGGCAAGGGTGTCAGCGGCGGTCCTCGATCTCCCAGAGGTGGTCGATGACGTGCCAGGCGATGCGGCGCAGCGCGTAGCGGGGCGGCCAGCCGGTCGTCTGGGGCGGCTCCCAGGCTCGGGACAGCACGTCGGCCAGCTCCGCCCGCATCGCGTCCCGGTCCCCGGGCTCCTTGTACGGCTTGTGCCGCACGTCCACCTTCCTGGCGAAGGCGCGCTCGGCCTCCTCCACGTGCCTGACGACCCCCGACAGGTCGCGGCCGCCTCCGCGCGGGCCCTTGCGCAGGTCCTCGGGCGAGGTGGCGGCGGTCTCGTCGAACAGGGCCCAGGCCGCCCGGAGGAGGGCCACGCCGCGGGCCGCCTCGGATGCCGGCACGGGCTCCTGGTCCAGGTCGGGGACGGCGTACGGGGCGCCGAAGTCCGTGATGTCGCTGCCCGGGACGCGGGCCACGACCACCGGGTCACCCGGCGAGAACTCCAGCCCGGCCCGGGCGGCCACCGCGCCGTACCGGGGGACGTACTCCATGAGCAGGTCGAGGGCCGCCTCCTCGCCCTTGGCGACCCGGCACCAGCCGGGCCAGTCGAGCGAGCAGGCGAACGCCTTCTTCGGGCCGATCTCCAGGTAAACGCGGGTCATGGCGTCCAAGGGTGCCACCCGTACCTGTCAGAACGGGTCAGGTTCAGATGAGGTCGATGAGGTCGGCGACCGAGTCGACCACCAGCGAGGGACGGTAGGGGAAGCGGTCGATCTCGTCGCGCTGGGTCACGCCCGTGAGGACCAGGATCGTGAACAGGCCCGCCTCCATGCCCGACACGATGTCGGTGTCCATGCGGTCGCCGATCATGGCGGTCGTCTCGCTGTGGCCCTCGATCTCGTTGAGGGCGCTGCGCATCATGCGGGGGTTGGGCTTGCCCACGAAGTAGGGGGCGACGCCGGTGGCCTTGGTGATGAGGGCGGCCACGGCGCCGCAGGCCGGCAGGGAGCCCTCGGTGGAGGGGCCGATGGGGTCGGGGTTGGTGGCGATGAAGCGGGCGCCGCCCTCGATGAGGCGGATGGCCCGGGTGATCTGGGTGAAGCTGTAGGTGCGGGTCTCGCCGAGCACGACGTAGTCGGGGTCGAGGTCGGTGAGCACGTAGCCGACCTCGTGCAGCGCCGTCGTCAGGCCCGCCTCGCCGATGACGTACGCCGAGCCGCCCGCGCGCTGGTCGTCGAGGAACTGGGCGGTGGCCAGCGCGGAGGTCCAGATGGACTCGGGGGGCACCTCGAGGCCCGCCCCGGCCAGGCGCGCCGACAGGTCGCGCTGGGTGTAGATCGAGTTGTTCGTCAGCACCCTGAACTTCTTGTCCGACTCTCTGAGCCGCTTGATGAATTCGTCCGCACCGGGGATCGGACGACCCTCGTGGACGAGAACGCCGTCCATGTCGGACAACCAGGAGTCGATCCGTTTACGCTGAGTCACACGCACATCGTACCGAGCGCGCCTTATCGACTTCCCGCCCGGTGGATGAACAATGTTCTTCATGTCCTTCACTGAATCCGCCCGTGACATGCGGGACGAACTCATCCAGCTCAGGCACTCGTTGCACACCACCCCGGAGCTCGGCCTGCACCTGCCGCGCACGCAGGAGAAGGTCCTGGCCGCGCTGGACGGGCTGCCGCTGGAGGTGAAGACGGGCACCGCGCTCAGCTCCGTCACCGCCGTGCTGAGGGGCGGCAGGCCGGGCCCGGCCGTGCTGCTGCGCGGGGACATGGACGCGCTTCCCGTGGCCGAGAAGAACGACCTGCCGTACGTCTCCCAGCTCCCCGGCCAGATGCACGCGTGCGGCCACGACCTGCACACCGCGATGCTGGCGGGGGCGGCGCGGCTGCTGAGCGCGCGACGGGAGGAGCTGGCCGGTGACGTCATCTTCATGTTCCAGCCGGGCGAGGAGGGTTACGAGGGCGCCAAGCACATGATCGCCGAGGGTGTGCTGGACGCGGCGGGCGCGCGGCCCGTGGCGGCGTACGGGATGCACGTGGTGTCGGCGATGTTGCCGCCGGGGCTGTTCGCGTCGCGGCCGGGGCCGATCATGGCGGCGGCGGACACGTTCCTCGTGACGGTCAAGGGGCGCGGCGGGCACGGCTCCAGCCCGCACCGGTCGCTGGACCCGATCGCGGCGGGCTGCGAGATGGTGACGGCGCTGCAGACCATGGTGACCAAGGGGTTCGACGTGTTCGACCCGGTCGTGGTGACGGTGGGCAGCTTCCACGGCGGGTCGGCGGACAACGTGATCCCCGACGAGGCCAGGTTCGAGGCCACGGTGCGCACGTTCAGCAAGGACAACCGGACGAAGGTCAAGCGCAGGCTGGTGGAGGTCGTGCAGGGCATCGCGGCGGCGCACGGGCTGGAGGTCGAGGCGTCGTTCGGGATGGGCTACCCGGTGACGGTGAACGACGACGGCGAGGCGGCGTTCGTGGGCAAGACCGCCGACGAGCTGTTCGGGCCGGGGCGGTATTTCGTGTCGCCACAGCCCATCATGGGCTCCGAGGACTTCTCGTACGTGCTGGAGGAGGTGCCGGGCGCGTTCGTGTTCCTGGGGGCCTGCCCGGCGGACCGCGACCCGGCCACGGCGCCCTACAACCACTCCCCCGAGGCGGTCTTCGACGACTCCGTCCTGGCCGACGGCGCCGCGCTCTACGCCACGCTCGCGCACGCCAGGCTGTCGTGACCATGCGGGCGTGGGCCGTGGCCGAGCCGGGGCCGATGGCGACGCGGCCGCTGGAGCCGGTCGAGCGGGACGTGCCCGAGCCGGGCCCGGGCGAGGTGCTGGTACGGGTCGAGGCGTGCGGCGTGTGCCGTACCGACCTGCACCTGGCGGAGGGCGACCTCCTGCCGCGCCGGCCGCGTACCACGCCCGGTCACCAGGTCGTCGGGCGCGTCGAGGGCACGGGCGAGCGGGTGGGCGTGGCCTGGCTGCGCTCGACCTGCGGCGCGTGCAAATACTGCCTGAGGGGCACGGAGAACCTCTGCCCCTCCTCGGCCTACACGGGGTGGGACGCCGACGGCGGTTACGCCGAATACCTCACCGCACCCCGCGACTACGTCTATCCGCTGCCCGCCGACGTGCCCGCCGAGCGGCTGGCGCCACTGCTGTGCGCCGGGATCATCGGCTACCGGGCGCTGCTGCGCTGCGACCTGCCGCCGGGCGGGCGGCTGGGGATCTACGGGTTCGGCGCCTCGGCGCACCTGACCGCGCAGGCCGCCATCGCCCAGGGCGCGGTCGTGCACGCGGTGACCAGATCCGCGGCCTCCAGGGCGCTCGCGCTGGAGCTGGGAGCCGCCTCCGCCGGGGACGAACCGCCGGAGCCGCTGGACGCGGCCATCCTATTTGCGCCGGTAGGTACCCTGGTTCCAGCAGCGCTCGAAGCGCTCGACCGTGGCGGCACGCTGGCCATCGCCGGCATCCACCTGACGGACGTGCCCGTCCTGAACTACGACAGGCACCTCTTCCAGGAGCGCACACTCCGCAGCGTCACGGCCAACACCAGGGCAGATGGGCGTGCCTATCTGGAGCTGGCGCTGGCGCACCCGCCACGCGTGACGACGAGCCTCTACCCGTTCGGGCAGGCCGCCCAGGCGCTCACCGATCTGGCAAACGACCAGGTCAGAGGGGCTGCCGTCTTGGTAATGGAATGACGTTTTACTTGACGGCGCTTAGCTCCACTCCGCACACTGATGAAGGAAAGTTACATTAGCCTCACAACCTCTGGAGATTATTGACGCGGATCAGGCACGATCGTAGTGTCCGGTCAATCCCTGCAGAGATCTTCGACAGGTCCGACATCTCCCCGGAGCGGCAAATGAAACGACTGGCAGCGGTAGTAGCGTTGCTGGGCCTTGCCACCGCGACAGCGGCGTGCAGCGGTGGTTCCACCAACAGTTCCGGCGGCTCGGGCGGCGGGGGCGGGCTCTTCACCACGATCGACGTGCTCAAGCCCGGCCTCGACGCGAGCGGCCCGGCCAACCCATGGGCGCCCAAGGGCAACTCTTTCCTGGGTTACAACGCGATGAAGCTGGGCTGGATCAAGAACCACCTGACCGACCCGAACCAGTTCTACCCAGGTATCGCCGCCAGTTGGGAGATCGCTCCCGACAACTCCTCGATTACCCTCCACATCCAGCCGAACGCCAAGTGGTCCGACGGCAAGCCGGTGACGGCCGACGACGTCAAGCTCTCGCTCGGCCTGGCCTCCACCACCGGCAGCACCGCGTTCGCGGTCACGCCGGGCGCGGCGGGCGTGGCGTCCGACGTCCAGGTGGTCGACCAGAAGACCGTCAAGGTCTCCCAGGACATGAAGAACCCGAGCATGAAGTTCGCTCGCGGCATCATGGACAACTGGGTCGTACCCGCGCACGTCTGGAGCAGCCTGCTGCCGGCCGACTTCTGGGACAAGCTGAAGGCCGCCAGGGAAACCGGCGCCGACGCCGACAAGGCCCGCGAGGAGATCCTCGCCATCGGCCAGAAGGTGCTCGCGTTCGCGCCGCCGAAGGACGTCTCGGCCGGCCCCTTCACGCTGGAGCGGGTCAACCCCGGCGAGGCGCTGCTGGTCAAGAACAAGAACTTCTTCAACGCCGCGAACGTCGCGCCGGCCCAGGTGAAGCTCCTCAACTACAACGGCAACGAGCAGATCTGGAACTACCTGAGCGCGGGCAAGCTCGACCAGGCCGGCTTCACCGCCATGCCTTCCGACGTCATGACCCGGATCAAGAACGCCCCCGGCTCCAACGTCATCAGGGGCTTCTCGCCGGTGGCCGTCGGCATGGGCTTCAACCAGTCGAAGAAGCCGTACGACAACGTGCACGTGCGGCGCGGCCTGGCCTACCTGATCGACCGTGACCAGGTGACCAAGGTGGCCTCGCCCGAGGGCGGCACGCCCGCCGTGACCACCTCCGGCATCCACCAGAAGCCGGCCCAGGAGTGGATCGGCTCCGAGCTGGCGAGCCTGAACCCGTACAAGCACGACGTGGCCAAGGCGGAGGAGGAGTTCAAGGCGGCCGGTCTGAAGAAGACGGGCGGCAAGTGGACGCTGGCCGACGGCTCGCCGTGGAAGGTCAGCATGCGCGCGCCCGCGACGTTCTCCGACTGGATCTCCGCCGAGGAGAACATCAAGAGCCAGCTCATCGCGGGCGGTGTTGACGCCGAGGTCGTGACCGTCGCCGACTACCCCGTCTACCTGGAGGAGCTCGCGGCCGGCAAGTACGACGTCGGCTTCTGGCTGATGGCGCTCGGCCCCGCGCCGTACGACATCTTCCAGCGCCTCTACGGCGCCTCCAACGGCTGGACCAACGTCGCCGGCAAGGTCGCGCACAGCGCGCCCGGCAAGGGCGGCAACTGGATGGGCAGCGCGGAGGAGATCGACGTCGAGGGCGTGGGCAAGGTCAACCCGGGTGAGCTCACGGCCAAGCTGAACGCGGCCGCCCCCGAGGAGGCCAAGCCGATCATGGCGCAGCTCGCCAAGACGGCCAACCAGGACCTGCCGGCGATCCAGCTCTGGGACTACGTGAACACGCAGTTCACCAACACCAGCCGCTTCACCGGCTGGCCGGAGCAGGACAGTGACCTGCTCCGCCTGAACGCCGGCGTCTGGATCCAGCTGGGTCTCATCAAGGCGAAGCAGTAGAGAAGAGCCTATGGTAGTAATCGCACGGCGACTCGCGGGCCACCTGGCCCGCGGGGTCGTCATGATCCTCGTCGTAGCCACGATCAGCTTCTTCATCGTCAGGAGCATTCCCGGCGACCCGGTGGCCGCGAACGTCCAGAAGCTGATCCAGCAGGGCATGGATCAGCAGGCAGCCGAGCAGGCGACGCGCGTGCTCTACGGGTTCCAGCCCAGGGGTTCGCTGTGGGAGCAGTACGTCCAGTACATGTCGGGCCTGCTCCGCTTCGACCTGGGCCAGTCGATCACCCACGCGGGCGCGCCGGTCACCCAGGTGCTGGGCGAGGCGGCCAAGTGGACCGTTCTACCGGTGCTGGTGGGAACGCTGCTCAGCTTCCTGGTCGGCATCGTGATGGGCGTCTACGCGGCCATCAAGCGCTCCGGCAAGCTCGGCGACGTCCTGGCCGTCTCGGGGTCGCTGCTGCACGGCGTCCCGCAGTACGTGCTGGGGCTGCTGCTCAGCGCCGTCTTCGCGACGCTGATCCCGATCCTGCCGGGCGACGGACCCGTGGACATCCTGTTCGAGCCCGGGTTCAACGCCGACTACATCGGCTCGCTGGCCCAGCACGCGGTGCTGCCGGTGCTGACGTACGCGCTGGCGTCCTACGGCGGATGGATCCTGGCGATGAAGTCGAGCGTGGTGACGGTGCTCGGCGACGACTTCATCCTGGCGGCGGAGCTGCGCGGGATGAAGCGGTCGATCATCTTCAGGTACATCGCGCGCAACGCGATCCTGCCGCTGTTCACGATCCTCGCGCTGTCGCTCGGCCTGCTGCTCGGCGGCGCGGTGTTCATCGAGCGGATCTTCAACTACCCGGGACTCGGGCTGTTGCTGCTCGACAGCATCACCATGCGTGACTACGCGCTGATGGGCGGGGCGTTCCTGCTGATCACGGTGTCCATCATCGTGGCGAACATCGTCGCCGACCTGTTCTACTCCGCGATCGACCCGCGGGTCCGCAGCGGGGAGGAGGTGTCGTCATGAGCGTCCTGCTCGAGAGCTCTTCGACCAGCGCCGCCATGCGCCGCAACTTCTGGGCGGGCGTCTGGCGGGTGATGAAGCGCAAGCCCAGCCGCATGGTGGGCGTGGTGCTCGTGCTCGGGTTCGTCTTCATGGGCGTGTTCGGGCCGATGTTCTACCCCGCCCAGCTGCCCCTCGACCCGACCCAGATCACCAAGCCGCCGAGCTGGGAGCACTGGCTCGGCACCGACGACCAGGGCCGGGACGTGGTGGCCCTGGTGGTCACCGGGTCGCGGTACGTGCTGCTGGCCGCCCTGGTGACCGCGGTCATCACCGTGGTCGTGGGCACCGGCATCGGGCTGTTCTCCGGCTTCAAGCGGGGCCGCTGGGACAACGTGCTCATGCGGCTCACCGACATGAAGCTGACCATCCCCGGCCTGCCGCTGCTGCTGGTGCTGTCCACGGTGTGGAAGTTCAGCAGCGCGATCCAGATGGGCCTGGTGCTGGGGCTGCTCGGCTGGGGCGGCGTGGCGCGGGCGGTGCGCTCGCAGACGCTGTCGCTGCGCGAGCGGGGCTTCATCGAGGCGGCGCGCGGGCTCGGACTGCCCACCAGGCACATCGTGGGCAAGGAGCTGCTGCCGAGCATGGCGCCGTACATCGCGATGAACATGCTCATCGCGGTCACCGGCGGCGTCTACGCGCAGGTCGGCCTGTTCTTCCTGGGCGTGCTGCCGTACGAGTCGAACAACTGGGGGCAGATGCTCAACACGGCCGTGTTCCGTTCCGGCGCGCTCCAGGTGCCGAGCGCGCTGGGCTTCCTCATCGGGCCGCTGCTGGCGATCCTGTTGCTGACGCTGGCCATCGTGCTCGTGGTGGACGCCATGGACGAGATCTTCAACCCCCGGCTGCGAGAGGAGTAGGCGTGACCGAGCGAAGCGAGGGCACCATCGGATACAGCGCTCCGAGTCAGGTGGCCGGAGGCCGCCTGACTCAGACAGCGCCGGGAGTGCGCATCGACGGCCTCACGGTCGTCTACAAGACCCCCGCGGGCGAGCTGCCCGCCGTCAGGGACGTCAACCTGACCCTGGAGCCGGGCTCGATCACCGGCATCGTCGGCGAGTCCGGTTCGGGCAAGTCGACGATGGCCCTGTCGCTGCTCAACGCCGTCCAGCCCCCGGGCAGGATCTCGGCGGGCAGCGTCGAGATCGACGGGCTCGGCGACGTGGTCGGCCTGAAGGGCGAGCACCTGCGCAAGGCCAGGGGCAAGCACATCGGGTACGTCTTCCAGGCCGCCCAGAACTCCCTGAACCCGCTCAAGACGGTCGGCAAGCAACTGCTCGACCTGGGCCGCTCGCACGGCGTCGAGGACCTGCGCGGCCTGGTGCGCGAGGCCAAGGAGCTGCTGTCGCGGATGGGCCTCGACGGGGCCCGGGTGCTCGACTCGCACCAGCACGAGCTGTCCGGCGGCATGCGGCAGCGGGTCGGCATCATGCTGGCGCTGGTCCTCAACGCCCACCTGGTGGTGCTGGACGAGCCGACGACCGCCCTCGACATGATCACGCAGGCGAACATCCTGAAGATCGTCCGCGAGGTGCACGCGGAGCGCGGCCTCACCACCCTCGTCATCACGCACGACATCGGCGTGGTGGCCGAGGTCGCCGACCGGCTGGCCGTCATGTACGGCGGGCGGCTGGTCGAGCAGGGCCCCACCAGGGAGGTGCTCGGCGCGCCGCGGCACCCGTACACCAGGGGCCTGATCCAGGCCATCCCCCGGCTCGTCGGCGACATCGACGAGGCCAGGGCGCTGCCCGGCCGGCCGCCGACGCTGGCGACCGTGCCGAAGGAGGGGTGCGTGTTCAGGGAGCGCTGCGCGCTGCGCATGGACGTCTGCGACACCGTCGATCCGCTGGCGGTCGCCGACGGGTCGCGGGTCGTGGCCTGCCACGCCGTGACCGCGAACGTGAAGGAGCACGCATGATCACTGGGACCGGCGTCGTCAAGACGTTCAAGCAGCGGGGAAAGATGCTCGGCGCCCGCGAGGTGCGCGCGCTGCGCGGCGTGGACTTCGCGATCCCGAAGGGCGGCGCGGCCTCGTTCATCGGCGAGTCCGGGTGCGGCAAGACCACGCTGGGCCGGATCATCGCCGGGCTGGAGACGTACGACGAGGGCGAGATCCTGATCGACGGCGTCTCCATGTCGCCGCTCAAGCAGAAGCAGCGCCAGCCGCACTTCCGCAAGATCCAGATGATCCACCAGGACCCGTACTCGGCCCTGAACCCGACCAGGACCGTCCACCAGACCCTGTTCGCCCCGCTGTCCCTGCGGGCCGGGCAGACCGGGCGGTCGCGGTCGTGGGTCGAGGAGCGGGCGGCCGAGGTGCTGTCGCTGGTCGGCCTCGACCCGGGCACCGTGCTGTCGCGCTACCCGCACCAGCTGTCCGGCGGCATGCGGCAGCGCGTGGTCATCGCCCGCGCGCTGACCGTCGACCCGGAGATGCTCGTCGCCGACGAGGCCGTCTCCATGATCGACGTGTCGCTGCGGCTGGGCATCCTGGCGCTGCTGAAGGACCTGCGCGAGCGGCTCGGCGTGAGCGTGCTGTTCATCACGCACGACGTGGCCACGGCCCGCTACATCGGCGACGACGGCGAGCTGTACGTCATCTACCGCGGCCAGGTCGTCGAGCGCGGCGCGGTGGACACGGTCATCGCCGACCCCGTGCACCCGTACACGCAGTCTCTGCTGTCGGCGATCCCGGTGCTGCACGGCCTGGAGCTGCCCGGCGAGCAGCCGGTGACGCCGCTGGAGTCGCTGGATGAGAGCCAGTCGGACGAGGGCTGCCTGTTCGCCCGCCGCTGCCCGTTCAGGGGCGAGCGGTGCACGAGCGAGCGGCCGCTGCTGCAGCTGACGGAAGGGGTGCCGCAGGAGCACGCGTGCTTCTACCCCGAGCGCCGCAGCGTGATCGCCCGCCCGATGAGCGAGGTGTGATGTCCCACGCCGTGCGGACCTTCACGTCCGCCGCCGGATCCATTGACGGGGCCGGGGTAGCCGAGGCGGCCGAGGTCGCCGCCGCCGCCCTGACGCTGGACGCCGCCGAGGCCGCCGGCCTGGTCGGCTACCTGTCGCGCCCGCCCGCGGAGCGGCGCTGGAGCGCGCTGGCCACCGACGGCGGCGTGGTGATGGCGTCCGTGTCGGGCACGGATCCGGCGGTGGGGCACATCGACCTGCTGGCCGTGCACCCCTCCGCGCAGGGACAGGGGCGCGGGCGGGCGCTGGTGCGGGCCGCCGAGGAATGGCTGAAGGGCCAGGGCGCGCGGCAGTCGCGCTTCGCCGGCAACCCGCCGTGCTACGTCTGGCCGGGCATCGACGTCCGCTACACCGCGGCCGCCTGCCTGGCCGAGAGCCTCGGCTACCACCGCTACGACGTCGCCTGGAACATGACGGCCGACCTGAGCGCCGACCTGTCCGTGGAGGACGACCTGGAGCGGCTGGAGCGCTCCGGCGTGCGCGTGCACGCGGCCGGCGACACCGCGGACCACCCGGCCCGCGCGCACGTCGCCGCGTTCGTCCGTGAGCAGTGGAACGAGCGCTGGGCCTGGGAGGCCGCCCACGCGGCCGGCCTGCACTACGCCGAGCGCGACGGTCACGTCCTGGGCTTCGCCGCCTGGGGCGCCCGGCCGGGCTGGTTCGGGCCCATGGGGACCTCCCCGGACGCCCGCGGGCTCGGCGTCGGACGGGTGCTGCTGCGCAGGTGCCTGGCCGACCAGCGGGCCGCTGGACAGTCCAGCGCCCAGATCGGGTGGGTGGGGCCGTTGCGGTTCTACTCGCACGCCGTGGGCGCGCGAGCGGAACGCGTCTTCTGGCTCTACCGGCGCGATCTGGTGTGATGTCAGTCGTAGATGAGTCGTCCTTCCGGCTTTCCCGGCGGCGGGCACAGGCCCCGGGGGTCCTCGCCGGCGTCCAGGCAGCGGGTCAGGGTGTCGGAGCCCCACAGGTGGTCCATGAAGAGGTCGGGGCCCCACCAGCGCAGGTCGTCCGGGTAGAGGGTGCGGGCTGCGTACAGCATGGACAGGCCCGTCAGGACGGGCCTGAACGCCTCGCGGTCGTGCACGTGGAGCTGGACGCCGCGCACGGCGACGCCCGCGTGCTTGTGGAACGTGGGCATGAACCACGTCTCCCTGAACCGCACGCCCGGCAGGTCCAGCGCGGCCAGCGCCGGGGCGAACCGCTCGTCGGCGTACGGGGCGCCGATCAGCTCGAACGGCCTGGTCGTGCCGCGCCCCTCGGAGAAGTTCGTGCCCTCGAAGAGGCCCGTGCCGGGGTAGACCAGCGCGGTGTCCGGGGTCGGCATGTTGACCGAGGGCATCACCCACGGCAGCCCCGTCTCGGCGAAGGTCATGTCGCGCCGCCAGCCCTCCATCTCGATCACGCGCAGCTCCACGTCGAACCCGAACAGCGTGGCCAGCTCCCCGGCCGTCCTGCCGTGCCGAACGGGCAGCGGGAAGCGGCCCACAAAGCTCGCGAACGCCGGGTCGAGCGCCGGCCCCTCCTGGACGGTCCCGCCGAGCGGGTTGGGCCGGTCCAGGACCACGAACCTCAGCCCGAGCCGGGCGGCCGACGCCATCAGGTCGTACATCGTCCAGACGTAGGTGTAGAAGCGCGTGCCCACGTCGGCGATGTCGAACACGAGCGTGTCCACGCCCGACCCCGCGATCGTCCGGTCGAGCGCCTCGCCCTCGAGCTTGTGCGTGTCGAAGACCGGCAGCCCGGTCCTCTCGTCCACCGTGTCGGCCTCGCTGCCGGCCGCCTGGGCGGTGCCGCGCATGCCGTGCTCGGGGCCGAACAGGGCCGTCAGGTTCAGTCCTGCGGCCAGCAGCGCGTCCGCGGTGGGGGTGAGATCGGGCAGGACTCCGGTGGGGTTCGTGATCAGGCCGAGGCGGGTTCCGCCCGCGAGGGCGGTATCCACGGCCAGCCGTTCGGCTCCGATGCGTACGTATGGCATGAAAGCCATTGTCTGAAAGATATTTACAAGTGTGAAGGAGAGGGTGGAAATTAGCGTCATGATTGATCCGCTACCCGAGCTGTCCACCGAGCAGAGCGATCCCCGCTACAGCCAGATCGACCGGCTGCCGACCGAGCAGATCGCCCGGCTCATGAACCAGGCCGACGCCGCCGTGCCCGCCGCCGTCGCGGTGGTCATCCCGGCGATCTCGGCCGCCGTCGACGCGATCTCCGCCAGGATGGCAGAGGGCGGCAGGCTGCTTTACGTCGGGGCCGGCACGTCCGGGCGGCTGGCCGTGCTCGACGCCAGCGAGTGCCCGCCCACGTTCGGCACCGATCCGTCGCTGGTGCAGGGCATCATCGCCGGCGGGCCCGAGGCGCTCACCCGATCGGTCGAGGGGGCGGAGGACGACGCCGAGGCCGGCGCCGCCGCGTTGAAGGACCTGGAGGTGGGACCGCTCGACTCGGTGGTGGGCGTGTCCGCCAGCGGCCGGGCTCCTTTCGTCCTGGGCGCGCTGGCGGAGGCGGCCTCCCGGGGCGCGCTCACCGTCGGCCTGTCGTGCAACGACGGCGCGCCGCTGTCGGCCGCCGCCGAGCACGCGATCGAGGTGGTCGTGGGACCCGAGGTGGTGACCGGCTCGACCCGGCTCAAGGCGGGCACGGCCCAGAAGCTCGTGCTCAACATGATCTCCACGATCTCAATGGTCAAGCTCGGCCGTACCTACGGCAACAAGATGATCGAGATGTCGGCGATGAACAACAAGCTGGCCGGGCGCGCGCTGCGCATGGTCAGCGACATCACCGGCGCCGACCTGGAGACGGCCGAGACCGCGCTGGACGCGGCCGGCGGGCAGGCGAAGATCGCCGTGCTGATGATCCAGCACGGGCTCGACGCGGAGGGGGCACGAGCGCTGCTGGAGTCACACGGGGAGCGCCTCAGCGACGCGCTGAGCGGCTGAGGGGAACGGGGATGACCGACCGGCTGGGGGCGGTCCTGGCGGGCGCGGTGCCGCGCGTGTGCGCCGCCGCGGTCGCGCTGATCGCCGTGGACGGCTCCGTGGCCGCCGCGGCCGCCACCGGCGAGCTCGTACGCTACGCCGACGCCGAGGGGACCCTGGCCGCGGAGCGCCCGCCCGCCGGCCGCGACTCGATCTTCGACCTGGCCTCGATCAGCAAGCTCTTCACCACGGCCGTGCTGCTCTCGCTGGCCGAGGAGGGCGCGATCGGCCTGGACGAGCCGGTGGCCGCCTGGATACCGGGGCACGACCCGAGGGTCACGCCGCGCCGCCTGCTCACGCACACGGCGGGCCTGCCCCCGACCCGCCGCATCGACCTGGAGCTGCCGGGCGCGGACGCCTCCGAACGCATGGAGGCCATGCTGCGCACGCCGATCGCCCATCCGGTCGGCGGCCCGTACCTCTACAGCGACGTCGGCCTGGTCATCGCCGGCCGGGTCGCCGAGCTGGCGGGCGGCGCGCCGCTCGACGCGCTGGTCCGCGCCCGGGTCACGGACGTGCTCGGCCTGCCCGACACCGGCTACCGGCCCGCCGCGCCGTCGCGGGCCGCCCCCCTTGCGCAGGCCGCTTTTGCGCGGGTCGCCGCCACCGAGTGGAAGCCGGAGCGGACCGGGCCGGGCTGCGTGCGCGGGGAGGTCCACGACGAGACGGCGTACGCGCTGGGCGGCGTGGCGGGGCACGCGGGGCTGTTCGCCACGGCCGGGGACCTGCTGGCCTTCGGCGAGGCGCTGCGGCTGGGCGCAATCCGGCAGGGCGGGGCCGTACTGCGCCCGGGGAGCGTGGCCGAGATGCTGCGCGACCAGGGCGCCGAAGGGGCCGCCTTCCGGCACGGGCTGGGCGTGCGGATCGGCGACCCGGCCATCGTGGGGCCTCTGACCGGCGCCTTCGGGCATTCCGGCTTCACCGGAACCTCGCTGGTGGTCGATCCCGCCCGCGGGCTGACCGTGGTGCTGCTGACGAACGCCGTCCACCCCGTACGCGGGCGGGACGGCATCCGCGAGCTGCGCCACGCGGTGGCCGGGGAGGCGCTGCGACTGCGCGAGCTCCAGCCCCTGACGTAGCCTGCAGGTATGTCCGTCCAGCTGAACCACACCATCGTGCAGGCGAAGGACAGGGACGAGACCGCCGCGTTCCTCGTGGACGTCCTCGGCCTGGAGCCCGCGCCCGTGTACGGACCGTTCCGCGTCGTCTCGCTCGGCAACGACGTCTCGCTCGACGTCGTCCAGGCGGGTGAGGCCGTGGTGCCGCAGCATTACGCGTTCCTGGTCGGCGAGGAGGAGTTCGACCAGATCTGGGACCGGATCAAGAGCCGCGGCCTGACGTACTGGGCCGATCCGCACCACACGCAGCCGGAGCGGATCAACACCCACGACGGCGGCCGCGGCCTCTACTGGTCCGACCCCAACGGCCACAACCTGGAGATCATCACGGTCCCGTACGGCGGCTGGGGCTAGGGCGCCAGCGCCTCCAGCGCCTCCTCGGCCCGGCGCATCGCCTCCTCGGCGTCGAGCGTGACGAACTCGCGGTCGAAGTTGAGGTCGTGGAAGACGTCCGTCACGCCACTGGCGGCCAGCGCGTCCACGTCGCTCCTGATCTTGTCGTACGTGCCCGTCAAGGGCCGGTCGCCGGCCGCCCGGACCTGCGTGACGCCGCGGCAGACGAACCGGAACGCGGCCGCGTCGCGCCCCGACTCCGCCAGCGTCTCCTTGATGAGCCCCACCCGCGCGGCGATCGCGGACAGGTCCTCCCTGCTGGAGCTCACCCACCCGTCGGCCAGCCGGGCGGCGCGGCGCAGCGCGACCTCGGCGGTGCCGCCCAGCAGGATCGGCGGCGGCCCCGGCACGGGCTTGGGGTCGATGTGGGACGGCGGCACCCGGTAGAACTCGCCGCGGTGCTCGACCACGTCGTCGGTCCAGGCCTCGCGCAGCACCTCGACGAACTCCTCGCCCCTGCGCCCCCGCCGCTCCATGCCGACGCCCGCCGCCTCGAACTCCTCCGGCAGCCAGCCCAGCCCGAGCCCCGCCGTGAGCCGCCCGCCGGACACGGTCTGGAGCGTGGCCAGCTGCTTGGCCAGCACGACCGGCTGCACGTACGCGTTGACGACGGCCACGCCGAGCCGGATCCGCTCCGTCACGCCCGCGAGGTGGGCCAGCGTGATCAGCGGGTCGTGCACGCTGCGGTACGTCGGCCCCATCGGGTGCCCGACCGGGTACAGCAGGCGCTGGAACGTCCACAGCTCGTCGTAGCCGAGCTCCTCCGCCCGCCTGGCGACGCGGCGCATGTTCGCCGGGGTCGCCCATGGGCCTGACTGGGGCACTGCGAAACCGATCCTCATGACCCCTAGTCTGTAGCAGTGAGTCTGGAGGAGGATCTGGCGGGGATCGCCGGGGCGTACGGGGGGACGGGCGAGCCCGTGCTGCATCCGACGCGTACGGACGTCGTGGTGTTACGCAGAGGCGAGGTCGTGGTCAAGGCCCACTCGCAGCGTGACGACGTGGAGTCGTTGCGGATCCGGTTGCGGGGCGCGGCGTCGGCCGCGGTGACCGGGGTGATGCTGGCCCCGCTCGACCCCCAGGTGCTGGCGGTAGCGGGCCGCGCGGTGACGGTCTGGCCCGCCGGCCGGCCGGTCGCGCAGGAGGACCCGGACTCCGCGCCCTGGGAGGAGGGCGCCAGGCTGCTGGCCAGGCTGCACGCCGTCCCCCTCACCCTGCTGCCCGGCCTTCCCGCCGCCGGCGGGCCCGCGCGGGCCGCCAGGGCGGTGGGCCGGATGACCGGCGACGGCCCGGTGGAGCAGCTCATCAGGCGGACCTTCGAGGAGCTGCCCGAGCCCGACCCGCTGCCCGGCCTGCTCACGCACGGCGACTGGCATCTGGGCCAGCTCGTCCACCGCGACGACTGGCTGCTCATCGACGTCGACGACCTGGGCGTCGGCGACCCGGCGTGGGACCTGGCCAGGCCGGCCGCCTGGTACGCCGCCGGGCTGCTCGACCCGGCCGTCTGGGAGCGGTTCCTGGGGGCCTACCTGGCCTCCGGCGGGCCCGCGCTCGGCCGGGGCGACGACCCTTGGCGGCGGCTCGACGTGCCGGCCAGGGCGCTGACCGTTCAGCTGGCCGCGGTGGCCGTGGTCAACGCCGAGCGCGAGGGCCGGGAACTGGACGAGGTCGAGCATTCGTTGGTTGAGTCGTGCAACAGAATCGTCCGAGCGTGACGGGGTTGCGCGCGGTAGGTTTCAACCCTGAGACCTCGAAGCCAAGGAGAGCGACGTAGATGCAGTGCCCCAAGTGCCGCGGGAACATGCGGACCTATGAGCGCAACGGCGTTCACATCGAGCAGTGCGACAACTGCCGCGGGATCTTCCTCGACTACGGCGAGCTCGAGACGCTGACCCGGATGGAGACTCAGTACCACACCTCTCCCCCGCCGCCCCCCGCCCCCGGCCCGGCCTGGGGCGCCCCGCACGGCGGCGGCCACTACGGCGGCCACCACCACCGGCAGCGCAGCTGGGTGGGCATGCTGTTCTCGACCTGATCGCGACTCTCGACCTGATCGCGACGAGGGCCGCGCACCGGTGGGGGTGTGCGGCCTTCGCGCGTTCCGCGGTCCGGATCCGCGGGTCAGCCCGGGAAGTCGTCGGGGTCCACGGGGGAGGTGCGGGCGTTGCCGCCCGCGATCGCGTGCAGCGTGATCCGCCAGTCGTGCCAGCGGATCTGCGTGGCGGTGAACGTCGTCTTGAACTTCACCGACTTCTGGAACCTCTCGAAGCTGCAGTTACGCGTGAACGACTTGCTCTTGCCGTCCCAGTCCACGCCGTGCGTGAAGTAGACCTTGTAGCTGCCGTCGCGCACGCCCTTGACCTTGAACTTGGCGTTCTTGCGCACGTACACGCTGAAGGACTTGCTCCCGCCCTTCATGATGGTCACCACGGAGTCGCGGGTGCCGCCGTTGTCGATCTCCAGCGAGCTGCGGCCGTTGAAGGTGGCCCTCTTGATGAACGAGCCGTTCTTCAGCCGCCTGGTCTGCTTCTTGCCGGCCTTCACGCTCACGACGTCGGCCGGATAGTCGCCGGCGCTCTGCAGGGCCGCACCCGCCTTGTCGAGCGCGGCCAGCTTGGCGTCGAGGTCGATGAGGACGGCCGAGGACGTGCACAGGTTCCGCGCGCCGACCTTGCCCGCCGTGGAGCCGAGCTCGCCGGCGAAGTCGCGCAGGCTGGCCACGTACGCGTCGTGCTGGGGCCGTACGGCGTCGGGTGGGGTGATGGCGGCCAGCGCGTCCGCCGCCCCGCTCAGCGCCTGCTCAGCGCGGCCGACGCGCTGGTCCAGGGCCTTGACCCCGCGCGCGCCGGCCAGGGCGCTGATGGCGTCCGCCATCGACTTGTGCCTGCTCTGGAGCTCGCTCTTGTAGGCCTCGGCCGTGAGCGCGGCCGGGCTCGGGGTTTGCGCCGCCGTGCCGCCGCCGGCGGGCACGCCGCCGCCGTTGCCGCCGGCCACCCCGCTGACCTTCGGCTCGCCTCCGGTCGGGGACGGTAACGCCGAGGAGCACGCGCTGAGCGTGAGGGTTGCCAGGGCGAGAACGCAGGAGATCAACCGGGGTCCAGCCACCTGTCACACTATCGTCCGGTTGATCCCTGCCCGTCAATCAGGATTCGGACAGTCCGGCATTGCGATCTTGTCGCAGCCACCGGGTGATCCCGATCGTCTCCAGGAACGGCACGTCGTGGCTGGCCACGACGAGCGCCCCCTGGTACGCGTTCAGCGCCTGGGAGAGCTCGCGGACGCTGGCCATGTCCAGGTTGTTCGTCGGCTCGTCGAGCAGGAGCAGCTGGGGCGGCGGCTCGGCCGACAGGAGCGCGGCCAGCGTCGCCCGGAAGCGCTCGCCACCCGACAGCGTGCCGGCGGCCTGGTTGGCCCGCTCGCCCCTGAACAGGAAGCGCGCCAGGCGTGCCCGGACGTCGTTCACGGAGGCGGACGGGGCCACGGCCCGCACGTTGTCCACCACGCTCAGCGCGTCGTCCAGGAGGTCGAGGCGCTGCGGCAGGTAGCGCACCGGGACATGGGCGCCGTGCTCGACGATCCGCTTGAGCAGCGTGGTCTTGCCGGAGCCGTTGGGGCCCAGCAACGCGATCCGCTCGGGACCGCGCACCACCAGCGTCTCCAGCAGCGCGCCGCGCACATCGCCCTCCACTTCGTCCTCGCCGACCTCGTGGTCCCCCGGCACGCGACGCCGTTCGGAGGCGCCGGCTTCGGGAGTGCCGTGGCCCGGGGGCGGGACGAGGGGAAGGGTCAGGACCGTGCGGCCCGCCGGGACCTCGGTGCCCGGCAGCTGGATGCGGATCTCCGCGTCGTCCCGCACCGCCTGCTCGGCCTCCGTCAGCCGCCCCCGCGCCTCCTCCAGCTTCTCGATGGCCAGGTTGCGCTGCTTGCCCGCCGTCACCTGGGCCTTCCGTTTGAGCGCGTTGGCGACGATCTTCGGCGCCTTCTTGTTCTCGAACGCCTTCCGGCCGGCCCGCTGGCTGCGGTCGATCCGGGTGCGGGCGTCGATGAGCTCCCGCTGCTGGCGGCGGATCTCGCCTTCCGCGGTCCGTACCATCCGCTGGGCGGCCTCCTGCTCGGCGGCGACCTGCTCCTCGTAGGCGCTCAGGTTGCCTCCGTACATGCGCACGGCGCCGTCGCGCAGCTCGGCGATCTGGTCCACCAGCTCCAGCAGCGCGCGATCGTGGCTGACCACCACCAGCACGCCCGACCAGGCGGCGACCGCGGCGTAGAGCCGCTCTCGCGCGTCGAGGTCGAGGTTGTTGGTGGGCTCGTCGAGCAGCAGCACCTCGGGCCGTTTCAGCAGCTGGGCGGCGAGCGCGACCATGATGGTCTCGCCGCCGGACAGCGTGCCGACCGTGCGGTCCAGCCCGACGTGGTCCAGCCCGAGCCGGTCGAGCTCCGCGCGGGCGCGTTCCTCGACGTCCCAGTCGTCGCCGACGGCCGCGAAGTGCTCCTCGGCCACGTCCCCGCTCTCGATGGCGTGCAGCGCCGCCCGCGTCGCGCTGATCTCCAGCAGGTCCGACACGGTACGGCCGGCGCCCAGCGGGACGTTCTGCGGCAGGTATCCGATCTCGCCGGAGACGGACACGGATCCGGGCCGGGGGGCCAGCTCCCCCGCGATGACCTTCAGCAGGGTGGACTTGCCCGACCCGTTGGTCCCGATGAGCCCGGTGCGCCCCGCGGGGAACGCGGCGTCGAGCCCGTCGAGCACCTTGGTGCCGTCCGGCCAGCCGAAGGACACGTGATCTACAACAATGGAAAAAGACATAAGGCGGCTCCCGTCACAAAGATCGAAATTTCGTGACTTGGCGGGAAATCACCGCAAACGCGCGCAACACAAGCAGAGGATTCGGGACGACGAGGATCGCCACGAGGTCCAGGTGTGCGCGCATGCCCACGACAGGGCGGAACGGCGCGGTGCCCGCGACCTCAGATCCTCACGTCAGCTGCCCCCAGGGCTCGGCGATAAGACGTCCAAAGAGTATGCGACGCCTCGATCACCCCGCAAGGCCACGCGCCCGATGCGCCGCGACGTTGACCCGGTTGGCGCAGGCGGGAGAGCAGAACCGGCGCCGCCCGTTGCGGGAGGTGTCGACGAAGACGATCTCGCACCCGTCGCGGTCGCACCGCCCCAGCCGGTGCCTGCCCGCGAACGACATGGCCATGGCCAGCCCGCCGGCCGTGGTGTCCTTCGCCCTGGACACGACGTCCGCGCTGGGGTCGAAGAAGTGCAGGTGCGGCTCGCGCCCGTCGTGCGCGCTGACGTACGGCTTGGACGCGGTGACGTCGAGCAGATCGTTGATCAGCTTGATCTGCGTGTCCTGGTCCCGCTCCCCGAACACCGGCGACAGCCGCCCCGCCCACACCCGCAGCTCCTCGGCCTGCTCGGCCGTGACGACGGTGCGAACCAGGCGGTGCTCGGTCAGCATCGCCTCGACCGCCTCGGGGCTGAAGTCGGTCGCGTTCACCAGCTCCGCCGCGAGGGCCGCCCCGTTGCCACCGTAAGCGTTGAAATGCATAAGGCCATTACAGCAGATTGGAAGCATGCACTCCGGACACCTGCACGACCCTCTGGCCCTGGCCGTCGTCTCCTCCCACCGCACCTCCGAGGGCACGGTCTCCTACCTGCGGTGTGCCTGCGGCGTGTGGGAGGTGCGCACCTCGGGCACGGTCGCCACCGTCCCGCCCCGCGACCGTCCTCGCGCCGCCTCCCGGTAGCGCCGCTCAGGCGAAGGCGGCGACGCCCTCGTAGGCGCCTTGGCGCGCCTGGCCGGTCACCTCGTACTCCAGGAGCAGCAGGCCGTTCGGCGTGGCCTCGTGGTGGAGCAGGCGGAGGCCGGACGGGGCGCCCACGCCGGTCAGCAGCCGCCGGCCGGTCCGGACGACGGCGGGGGCGATCACGAGGCGGAGCGTGTCGATCAGGCCCGCCGCCAGCAGCGAGTCGCCGAGGCGGGCGCTGCCGTGGATCTGGAGCTCGCGGCCCGGCCGTGCCTTGAGTTCGGCGACCGTGTGGACCGGGTCGCCGTTGAGGATGGTCGTGGGGTACCAGGTCCCTTCGGTGAGGGTGTTCGTCACGACGTACTTCGGCAGGGTGTTCATCCGCCCGGTGAACGGGTCGGCCGGGTCGGTGATCTCCGGCCAGTCGCGTGCGAACGCCTCGTAGGTGCGCCGTCCGAGCAGCAGGCCGTCGGCGAGGTCGAGCCAGTCGGAGGCGCGCTGGACGAACGTCCCGTCCATGTGGGGAACGAGCCAGCCACCACGGGTGAATCCGCCGCCGGTGTCCTCCTCCGGCGAGCCGGGTCCCTGGCTGACCCCGTCGAGGGTGAGGAACTCGGTGAGAGCGATCTTCATGGCCCGCCCTCGCTGAGAGCGGACAGCTGGGCGGTGACCGTCCCCCAGCCGTCGGCGAAGCCGAGCTTCTCGTGATGGGCGCGGGCCTCCGGGTCGCCGTGCCGGACGACGATCCGGTAGTCCGTGCCGTCCGGGTGATCGTTGAGCGTGATCGTGGCGGTGATCGCGACCGGGGCGGGGCTCGCGGGACGCCACGCGCTGTCGATCGCGTTGGTGAACACGATCCGCTCGAGCTCGTCCACGGCGAGGAAGCACGCGTCCATGTGCGGGCCGAACTCGGCCCCGCCGTCGCTCAGCCGCGTCACGAACGCCCCGCCGGGCCGCAGGTCCAGGCGGTCCACCCGGCAGCGGTACGGAGCCGGGACCCACCACCGCTCGAGCCGGGACGGGTCCGTCCAGGCCCTCCACACGGTCGCGCGCGGGGCGCGGATGATCCGCTCCAGGGCAAGGTCGAGATCGGGATTCACTGCGGGTTCTCCTCCAGGAAGGCGACGAGCTGTTCGAGGCGGTCGGTGCGTTCCTCCCAGATCCGGCGCTGCTCGGCGAGCCAATCGTCGACCAGGGCGAGCCGCTCGCGGTTGAGCACGCAGGTGCGCACCCGGCCGGACTTGAGCGTGCGGATGAGCCCGTTCGATTCGAGCGTCCGCACGTGCTTCATGAACGAGGGGAGGGTCATCGGGAAGTCGCGGGCGAGGTCGCCGACGCTCACGGGCCCGCGGCCGAGACGCCGGACGACGGCGCGCCGGGTCGGGTCGGCGAGCGCGACGAACACCCCGTCGAGCTCCGCCGAATACTGTGCCATGCGGCTAAGTATGGCCACCCCGCAATAGTTAGCGCAAGGGCTAAGTATCGAGATTCACAACGATTGCCGATCAGGACGGTTCAGTACGCCTGAGCGAATACTCGGAAGTACAGATCTTCTCCCCAGGACAAGGTTTCCGATCCCTGGCACTTCTCTCAAGAGCTCGCCTTTCGTGGCCCATGTCACGATGACGCGCGAGCGACAGGGAGGGGTGCGTATGCGTGCAGAGCCGGTGCTGCCCGAAAGCGTGGCGGGCGCGCTGCTGGAGGTGGATCACGGCAGCTCGGTCATGGTGGACGGCGTGCGCATCGAGCTGGACACCCTCCTGCGCCCCGCCCAGGCCGCCAGGCTGCGGCTGGTGGCGGGGATGCCGTGCCGGTGGAGCGTGACGAGCGAGGACGGCAGCGGCTGGTTCCCGCGCGACACCCCCAGCCGGTACGACTACCACGGCCGCCCCTACTTCCACGGCGACGACATCGTCCTGGAGGTCCCCTGCGTGCCCCTGACGATCACGGTCGCCAGAGGCATGGAGTACGGCGAGGCCAGGCTGGAGCTCGAACCGCGGCCGGGCGAGGAGCGCCTGGTCGAGCTCGCCCCGCGGCGCGTCTACGACGCGGCCGCGCGCGGCTGGTACGGCGGCGACATGCACGTGCACCTCAACTGGGCGGGAGACCTGGTGGGAGCGCCCGCAGACACCGCCGCCGCACAGCACGGCGAGGACCTGCACGTGCTCAACCTCCTGGCAGGCAACATCTCCGGCAGGCGCGGCTATGACCGCGAGGCGCTGGAGCACTGGACGGACGTGGACCTGCCGTGGTCCGACGCCACGCACGTGGCCAGGATGGGCGTCGAATACCGCAACGACCTGCTCGGCCACGTCTACGCGTTCGCGCCGCGCGCCGCGCCCGGCCGCTTCCACACCGGGTTCGCGGGGGACGCCGACTGGCCGCCCAACGCCGACGGGCTGCGGGAGCTGCGCGGGCTCGGCGCGCTCGTCGGCTACAGCCATCCCTTCCGCACGCCGATCGCCGACGGCGACCCGCCCCAGGACATCGTGTCGCACATGTGGCGCGACTGCTCCGCCAGGGAGCTGGTCGCCGACGTCGCGCTCGGGCTCGTGGACAGCCTCGACGTGCTCGCGCACGCCTCGATCCCGTCCACGGCGGCGGTGTACCGGCGGCTGATCGGCGCGGGCAACCGGCTCGCGGTGACCGCGGGCACGGACTCGATGATCTCCTTCACCCGTTCCGACAACCAGTCGAACCCGCCCGGCTGGGCTCGCGTCTACGCCCAGGTCGAGGGCGCGCTGACCGCCAGGTCGTTCGCGGCGGCCGTACGCGCGGGCCGGACGTTCGCCACCACCGGCCCCTGGCCCCTCCCAGTGTCCTGATGTGCCGGGACGTGGCACACAGCGGAAGCCTGAACGCAGACACGGAAAGCGTCAAGAAAAGCAATCCCATAGTCCC
>NZ_JBSGFQ010000128.1:0-33882 GCF_053603495.1 Nonomuraea sp. NPDC004186
GATGGTACTGCACTCGGGAGGGTGTGGGAGAGTAGGTCGCCGCCGGACAATCTTTGAGGGGGTTCGACGCCTTGTGCGTCGGACCCCCTTTTTTTTTGTGTGCTGTGCCGGCTGTGATGGGGGGCTGTGAGGGCGTTCCCTCGCGCGGCCGGCTGCCCGCCCGCACCCGACGGCCCAGGACGCGTGTCCACGCGCCTGAGGCGTTGGCCCGGGCGCCGCATTCTCATACGTATGCCGTCGCGCCCATCCACGCCGCTGCGCATCGGTCTGCACCCCGCACCGAATTCACCTGCCGCCGTCTCCGTCACCTCCTCGGTCTCCACCCCTGCACCGAATTCGAGTGCCGGCTCCGTCGCCTCCGTTGAATAGAGGACGGGCATCGGCCGGGCTCGGCTGGCGACCACAGTCGAATAGAGGATCGGCATCATGCTGGCTCGGCGGGCGACCACAGAGAGTGACTTCCGGCGGGGAGAGGGAGTCGGCGAGGGCGAATTGGCGGGGCTCTGCGTGGTTCATCCCGATGGCTACTCTCTGCATCCGACCACGAGTAACCGGAGAGCCCAGCAGGCAGCGCGCCGCGCGATTAGGCTGGAAAGCCTTGGCTGGTGAAGGCATCGACAGTGGAGAGGCGCACGTGACCGTTGGCGGGCGGTGGTCGGATATCCAGATGCAAGCGGGCTGCAAGCTGTACAAAATGGAATTAGGGCTGGGCGTGTCGCGTGGCGAATGCGGAATCGTCGGTTACCGTCCAATGTGTAGGGACGTGCCGATTACGGTGAGTTCCTGAGGAAAGGACAAGCCGATGGGGGCAGTGCGCAAGGTGGTGAGCTACCTTGGCCTGAGCGGGGTCGATCACTACGACGAAGGCTATGACGACGACGAGAACTACGAGGACGAGTACGTCCCCGCGACCGAGCGGGCCGCCAGGCGGTGGCGCGCGAACGTCGACTCGTCACGAATCGTGATGGTCCAGCCGCTCAAGTACAACGACGCGCCGTTGATCGGCCAGCACTTCCGTGACGGACAGACGGTAATCATGGACGTCTCGGGCATGGCTATGCCTGAGGCGACGAGGATGGTCGACTTCGCCGCCGGGCTGGCCTATGGGTGCGAAGGGCGGATCGAGCGCATCGCCGACCGCGTCTTCCTGCTCGCGCCGGCGCACGTGGAGATCGAGACCACCTGAGTGTGGTAACCGGGCCGCTGGGCCGTGGTCGGCGCGCAGAGGCGGGCTGCGCTGACCACGACCGCCCGGCGGGGTCGAGCCGGTGGCCGGGTACGGAGGCGGATGGTCAATGCGCCACCGACCTGGGCCATTCAGGCGGGCCGCCAGCGAGTCGCGGTCCGCTGGCCCCTGGGCGGGTTCCCGATGACGACCAGCCCCCTGAACAGCCAAGATGCTGTCCACTGATCGGTGCGCGCTTCCTGACAGGCCACCCGTCCACGGCACTCCGCCTGGACGGCCGCCGCAGCCGATTACCGCAAGTGTTGACCCCGTTCACCGAGGGCCCGATGCCCGTGAGCGTCCAGTCCGGTCATCAAAGGACCGATAACTGGGAGAGTCCGCCCGTCGGCCGTGGCGGGCCGATACCCGTGAGGTCCGGTCCGATGGCCGAGCGGCCGATGCCCGTAAACGTGCAGTCCGTTCGCCATGGAGTCGATGGCTGCAAGCGCCCGCCCCGGTTGGCCGCAGGGCCGATGCCCGTGAGGACCGATCCGATGGCCGAGCGGTCCGATGGCGGTGAACGTCCAGTGCGTTGGGTGTGGGGTCGTTGGACGTAAGCCGCCAGGCCGTTGGCCGAGTGGACCGGCGGTCGGAAACGTCCTGTTCGCATCGCCAAGCGGCCGACTCCGCATGCGCCTTGTCTGTTCGTCAAGCGGCTGACGACCCGCAAGCGTCCTGTCCGTATCTCGTGCGGCCGACGATCATAAGCGCCCTGCCCGTTCGTCAAGCGGCTGACGACCGCGAGCGTCCTGTCGGGTTCTCACGCAGCCGGCGATCATGAGCGCCCTGCCCATATGTCAGGCAGCCGATGAGCGGAAGCGTTTAGCCGGCATCTCACCCGCGCCGATGAGTGGGAGCGTCCAGCCTGCGTCTCACGCGCGCCGACAAGCGTAACGTTCAGTCCGGTGGCCGTAAGTGAGCCGGCAGCGGCCCTTTGCGGGGGAGTGGGGTCAGCTGGCGCGGGGGCCGCGGCGGATGAGGCGGGTCAGTTCGGCTGCGTCCTCCGTGGCCTGCTTGGCGCGCTCGTCCGCCTCCCTCGCGTACGCGTGCAGGGCCCACACCGCCCCCTCCGCCAGCTCCTTCAGCTCGCTGACCTGCGCCGCCACGTACCGGCCGTCGGCTTCGACGAGTTTGCGGCGCTGCCAGAGCTGCCACCCGGCCAGGCCGATCATGGCCACCGCGGCGGCGGCGAACAGGCGGCTGGAGATGACCGCCCCGACGAGGCAGGCGATGCCGGCCACGATCAGGACCATGGCCGCCCACGGACGGGGGCGGGGCATGACGCCGTCCGCGACGAGCGCGGCCTCGGCGGCGGCCAGCGACGACGCCTCCGGGCCCTCCGGGCGCAGGTGGATGCGGTGGCCGAGAAGGGCGACGGTGAGCGTGGTGGGCGGCGCGAGGCGGCTGTCGGCTTCGAGCTCCTCGGCCACGCCGCGCAGGATCGGCCCCGCCACGTGCAGGGCGATCGCCGCCAGGTGCGGGTCGGAGCCGGGGCGGAGGTCTTCGAGCAGGTACGAGTTGAGCGAGGCCATCGGGCCGGCCGGGCCGCCGAGGCCGATCAGGAAGCGCAGGATGGCGAGCGGCTCGTCCTCCGCCCAGCTGGAGGCCGGGCTGCCCGAGCTGTTGTCGAGCGAGATGGCGGTGTCCTGATCGGCCTGCCGCGTCGAGGTGATCTCGGCGCATCGCCCGCGCAGTCTCGCGAGGCGGGCGGCCGCCATGGCGGGTCTGGCCAGTTCGGGGATCTCGGCCATCTCCGGGAAGTCGACCAGCGATGGCGGCACCACGACCGACGGCTCGCCCGGCACCAGCGCCTGCACCCATTGCTCCGGGTCGGCGTGTTCCTGGACGGCCAGGGCGTCGAGTTTGCGCAGCACGAAGATCTTGCCGGCGGGGCCGTACGCCCCCCGGGCGGCGGCCAGCCAGAGCGAGCGCTGGCCGTGGGAGACCGGCCGGTCGAGTGAGAGCTCGCCGAAGGCGGTGCCGAGCCAGGAGGCGTGGATGCGGCTGCCCTGCCCGGACACCGCGAGGGCCAGGCAGAGGAACAGCGCGGTCTGCTGCTGGTCACGCCCGGCGGCCCTGCTCAGGGGCTCCAGCGGGTCGTCGCCCGCGAGGATGGCGACCAGCGCTTCGATGGCCGGGGGCAGCCAATAGCCGGGTATATCGCGAAAACCTGGTGCGGCGGGAGGCGCGGCGCCCTTGGCGGCGAGGTGAGCGAGCAGCGCCTCAGCGTAGCGATGCAACTCCGTAGCCGCTGGGGGGCTCGCAGTAAGGTCCGTGCTCAAGGCAGAGAACTCCCCCATTTCGGCCTCAATTCATGACCGCGTAAAGCCTAGCCGTTCGGGCGCGCCAACCAGGTGAAGGCGCGCCCACGGCGGATCTGCGGGCTTTGAGCCAACTGCCTGTTACATACGCTCGGGAACGGGGACACCTAGAAGGTTGAGCCCCTTCTCCAGAACGTCCAGGACCAGCTTGCACAGGGCCAGCCGGTGTTGCCTGGTCTCCGGGTCGACGCCTTCCTTGGTCACCGGGCACTCATCGTAGAACGTGCTGAAGAGGCTGGCGGTCTGGAACAGGAAGTTGCACAGCCGGTGTGGCTCGGACTCGGTGGTGGCCTGGGAGACCACCTCGCCGAAACCGAGCAGCTGGAGGCCCAGCGCGCGCTCGGCCGGTGCGGCCAGCACGATGGGGCCCTTCGCGTCGGCCGGAGCCATCTCCGCCTTGCGGAAGATGGAGCGGATCCTGGCGGTGGCGTACTGCATGTAGGGGCCGGTGTTGCCGGTGAAGCTGATCATGCGGTCGAAGTCGAGGACGTACTCGCTGTCGTGACTGACCGACAAATCGGCATATTTCACCGCGCCCATGCCGACGGCGTGCGCGATCTCCTGCGTGGTGGCCTCGTCGTAGCCCCGGTCGGCGATGGCCGCCGTGGCCCGGTCGACGGCCTCCTGGAGCAGGTCCATCAACTTGACGGACTCGCCGGAGCGGGTCTTGAACCGGCGCCCGTCCTTGCCCAGCATCATGCCGATCTGGACGTGCTCGGCCGAGACCGAGTCGGGCAGCCAGCCCGCCAGCCGCGCCCCTGCGAACACCATCCGGAAGTGCAGCGCCTGCTCGTTGCCCACGACGTAGAGGATGCGCTCGGCCTTCAGGTCGTGGACGCGGTAGCGGATCGCCGCCATGTCGGTGGTGGCGTAGCCGTACCCGCCGTCGCTCTTCCTGATGATCAGCGGCAGCGGCTTGTCGTCGGAGCCGGTGAAGCCGGGCGGGAACACGCAGAGCGCGCCGTCGCTGATCACCGCCGTCCCGGCCGCCTCGAGGTCGTCGCACGTCTTCTGGAGCATGGGGTTGTACATGCTCTCGCCGGCGAGGTCGGCATCGGTCAGCGTCACGCCGAGCAGCTGGTAGACCTTGTTGAAGTAGCGGACGGTGGCTTCCATGAACACGTGCCACAGCCGCATCGTCTCAGTGTCGCCCGACTGCAGCGTGGTCACCCGCACCCGGGCGCGCTGCCTGAAGCCGTCGTCGGAGTCGAACTTCGCCCGCGCAGCCTGGTAGAACTCCGTGCCCTGGCCGGCCTCCAGCTGCGCGACCGCAGCCTCCTCGCCGATCTCGAGCAGGTGCTCGATGAGCATGCCGAACGGCGTGCCCCAGTCGCCCAGGTGGTTCTGCCTGATCACGGTGTTGCCGAGGTGCTCGTGCAGGCGGGCCAGCGAGTCGCCCACGATCGTGGTGCGCAGGTGGCCGACGTGCATCTCCTTGGCCGCGTTGGGCGCGGAGTAGTCGATCACCACGGTCTGCGACGGCGTGATCGTGCCGACGCCGAGCCGCGGGTCGGCCAGCATCCGCCTCGCCTCGGACTCGATCCACGAGTCTTCGAGGGTGATGTTGAGGAAACCGGGGCCGCTGACCTCGATCGTGCCGGGGAAGTCGGACAGCTCCGTCTTGATCGCCTCGGCGACCTCCCGCGGCGCCCGTCGCAGTCGCTTGGCCAGGCTCATCGCGACGTTCGCCTGGAAGTCGGCGAACTGGGAGGGCCGGATCAGCGGATCTGCGTCGGCGTGCTCGGAGCCGAACGCGCGGGCCAGCGCCTGCTGGACGCGCTCGGTGAGCATTATCTGCGGGTCGGTCATGTTCTAAGGGTACCGGCGACCTTGACAGCGACGCTTATCATTACCGCCGCCACGATCGAGATGCCGACGGCGGTCAGATCGTTGCTGAGGTCGCCGGGTTCGAGGGCGAAGAAGTGCCGTACGAAGGGGATCGTCAATCCGATCGCGAACGCCGCCGCCATCGAGGCGACCAGCGCGATCCGCCACCAGTTGAGCGGCCTGGCGATCAGCACGAGCACCCACCAGGTGGTGAGGAAGAGCGTGATCACCGCCGACGTCTGATCCTCGACGAGCGTGGACGTGCCGCTGTGAGCGGCCCAGAACGACAGCAGCACCGCCGCCGCGCACAACACCCCGGCGGGTACGGCGAAGCGCAGCACCCTGGGGACGAACCCCGGCTTCGAGCGCTCGAACGTGGGCGCGAGCGCGAGGAAGAGCGCGGGGACGCCGATGGTCAGGGCGTTCGTCAGGGTGGAGTGGCGGGGCGCGAACGGGAACATGACCCCGGCCACGCCGACCAGCAGCGACAGCACGATCGCGTAGAAGGTCTTGGTGAGGAAGAGGTTGGAGACGCGTTCGATGTTGGCCAGCACCCGCCGTCCCTCGCCCACGACGTGCGGCAGCGTGGCGAACTTGTCGTCGAGCAGCACCACCTGCGCGACCGCCTTGGTGGCCGGGCTGCCCGCGCCCATCGCGATGCCGAGGTCGGCGTCCTTGAGCGCGAGCACGTCGTTGACGCCGTCGCCCGTCATGGCCACGGTGTGGCCCCTGGCCTGGAGCGCGGTGACGAACTGCCGCTTCTGCCGGGGGCTGACGCGGCCGAACACGGTGTGGGAGTCGAGCAGCTCGCCCAGCTTGGCCTCGTCGTCGTAGGGGAGGTCGCGGGCGTCGATCGAACGGTGCGCGTCCGGGATCTCGAGGCCGGTGGCGATGGCGGAGACCGCGGTGGGGTTGTCGCCGGAGATGACCTTGACCGCTACGCCCTGCTTGGCGAAGTAACGGAGGGTTTCCTGGGCGTCGGGCCTGACGCGCTGCTTGAGCGTGACGAGCGCCACCGCCTCGATGGGCGTCCTGTCCGGCTTGGTGCGTGCCTCGGCCGTCTGAGGTGCGGGCAGGGTGCGGGCGCGGCCCAGGACGAGCACGCGGGCACCGGTGGTGGCCAGCTCGGCGGCCCGGTCGTAGGCGTCCCCGCCGTCGAGCAGCACGTCCGGCGCTCCCAGAACCCACGCGCCCCGCTCGCCGAAGTGGGCCCCGCTCCATTTACGCGCCGACGAGAACGGCACCGTCTCACCGGCCGTCCATCCGTCCCGGGCGCTCTGGTAGCGGGCCCGGATGGCCTGGGCGGTGGCGTTCGGCGAGTGGTCGAGGTGGGCCAAGGCGGCCAGCGCGTCCTCGACCGGGTGGCCGTCGCGCAGGGGCAGCACCTGGTCGAGGTCCATGCCGCCGGCGGTGAGCGTGCCCGTCTTGTCCAGGCACAGCACGTCCACCCTGGCCAGGCCCTCGATCGCGGGCAGCTCCTGGACCAGGCACTTGCGCCGGCCCAGCCGTACGACGCCGACGGCGAACGCGATCGAGGTCATCAGCACCAGCCCCTCGGGGATCATGGTGACGATGCCCGCGACCGCGCCGGTGATCGCGGTGCCGAAGTCGGCGGAGTGCTTGAGCTGGCTGTAGATCAGCAGGGCCCCGATGGGGATGACCAGCCAGGTGATGTACTTGATGAAGTTCGCCACGCCTTCGCGCAGCTCGGAGTGGGCGAGGTGGAACTTGCTCGCCTCTTCCGCGAGCTTCACCGCGTACGCGTCGGTGCCGACCCGCGTGGCCACGAACGCGCCCGCGCCCGCCACGGCGAAGCTGCCTGACAGGACCTCGTCCCCGGGCTGCTTGTGCACCGGGTCGGCCTCGCCGGTCAGCAGGGACTCGTCCACCTCCAGCCCGTCGGACTCGATCACCTCGCCGTCCACCAGCAGGCGGTCGCCGGGGCCGAGCAGGATCAGGTCGCCTAAGACCACCTGGCGGGGCTGGACCAGCCGTTCTCCGCCGTCCCGCCGGACCCGTACGGGCGCCTCGTTGATCACCGCGAGCTTGTCGAGCGTGCGCTTGGCGCGGAGCTCCTGGATGATGCCGATCAGCACGTTGGCCACGATGACCAGGCCGAACAGGCTGTCCTGCCACTCGCCGAAGATCAGGACCAGCGCCCAGAGCACGCCGATGACGAGGTTGAACAGGGTGAAGACGTTCGCCCTGACGATCGCGCTCAGCGACCTGCTCGACCGCCGCGGCACGTGGTTGGGCTTTGCCCCCACCACCTGCGCCGAAGTGAGTCCGTTGGCCGCTGTGGAGAGCCGGTCCACATAACCCCCTGTTTCTGTGGATCGGTCACACCCTACGGCGTCACCACAATCTGTGGGAGCGAGGCGTGGTGGCTGTCTTGTCGCCGATGCGGGCCACGATTCCGGCCGCGGACAGGTCGGCCGCGAGCTTGCAGGCCGCGCTGATCCCGTCGGCCCTGGACGAGCCGTGGGCGATCACGACGGTCCCGTTCAGGCCGAGCAGCACGGCACCGCCGTACGCCTCGGGGTCGAGGCGGCGGCGCAGCTCGCGGATGCGCGAGCGCTGCATCGCGGCTCCCAGTCTGGCCAGCCTGCTGTCGGTGACGGCGGCCCTGAGCTCGGAGAACGCGTAGCGGACCGCGCCTTCCATGGTCTTCAGCGCCACGTTCCCGGTGAACCCGTCGGTGGTGATCACGTCCACCTTGCCGGTCAGCAGGTCGTGTCCCTCGACGTTCCCCTCGAACCGGAGGCCGGGGGAGGCCAGCAGCAGCTCGTGGGCGCGCTTGACGAGCTTGTTGCCCTTCTCGGCCTCGCTGCCGATCGTGAGCAGGCCGACCCGGGGCGTCTCGATGCCGTACGCGAGCTCGGCGTAGGCCGCCCCCAGCTGGGCGAACTGCACCAGCATTTCCGGCTTGACCTCGGCGTTGGCGCCCGCGTCTATGAGCACGGTGGGGTTGGGGAGGGTGGGGATGGGGACCGCTATGGCCGGTCTCAGCACGCCTTGCTGGCCTTTGAGCCGCAGCCGGCCGGTGGCCACGATACCCGCCGTCGAGCCCGCGGACACGACCGCGCCGGCGTCGCCGCGGCGTACGAGATGGCAGGCGACGGCGATGCTCGAGCGGGGCCGGCGCAGGCTCGCCAGCGCGCCCTCGTCCATCGCCAGGGCCTCCTCGGCCCGTACGATCGGGACCTCCTTGGTGGCGTCGTGGTCGGCGAGTGCCTCGTAGAGCACGCGGGGCGAGCCGACGAGCACGACGGACAGACCGCGCTCCCGCACGGCGTGCACCGCTCCCGCGACGATCTCGTGGGGTGCGTGGTCGCCGCCCATGGCGTCGATCGCGATGGGCCTGCTGTCGGACAATGATCACCTCGTACGGCATCGAGCCCGCCGCCACGGCTTGACCGGAACGCGGGCTCGGTATGTCCGCATCGTAGGCAAGGCAGGTGCCAGGTTAACCGGCGGGTAGGCCCTGTTGGTTCCCCCGAGGGCCCCTTCCAGTCTCGCCGACCACCCGGCCCGCTCCCCACACCTCGCCCCCGGTCGCCCGGATCACCTCCCGGCCCCTACCGCGACCCCTTCGGACTTGCCGCACCGGGGCTCGGCGCTTGCGGCCGCGACCCCCGGGCACGCGAAGGCGTGGCCTACGACCGCCAGGTCCACGAGGGCGCAGGTGTACGGCCGTCGGGTCCGCGAGGGCGCGGTGTACGGCCGTCGGGGTTCGAGAAGGCGCGTGGACGACCGCCGGGCCCGCTGAAGCACGGCGTACGACCGTCGGGCCCGCGGGACGGAGGGCGGCGGTGGGACGGTGTCGCTGTCGGGCCGTGACGGGCGTGGTCGGGCGTACGGGACCTGGGCTTCCCGAGACGCCCGCTCAGTGGAGGTTCCAGTCGTCCTTCCCGCGCGACACGATCACCTTGGAGAACTTCGACGCCCCCGTGACCCGGATCAGCGGCCCGTCGGCCTGCGAGCCGCCCGTCACGCTGCGCTTGCCGAACATGGAGCTGCCCTCGTCGATCACGTGCGCGTTGTCAGGAACGCGCACGATCAGCTTGCTGAACCAGGCGTTCGTCTCGATGGTGATCTCGCGGCCGGGCAGCACCGCGTCCGAGAGGTCGATGATGAGCGCCCCGAACCGGGCGGACAGCCGGGTGTTGCGGGAGGCCACCCACCGCCCCTTGCGGACGATCTTGCTGAACTTCGAGTCGATGACCTGCTGCTCGATGGCGGCGGGCACGTTTGACGCGGACACCTCGGGCAGATCCCGGGTGAGGGGGACGAGTTCGCCCACCGTCTTCGCCGCGTAGGCGACGTCCAGGCGGTCGGCGTGCTCGACGCTGGTGAGTCTTCCTGTGGCGAGGGCCTCTGACAGGACCGCGGCCACGCGGTCGCGGTCGGCGTCTGAGGCCCGCTGGTCAGGGTCATGGATCACGATAAATCAGTGTATGCCTATTCGCGATATGTCGCGAGTGCCCGCAAACCTCAAGGAAAACTTGGAGTCCAGCGGAACCGCTGACGTGCCTGACAGCGTCCGGGTATTAAGAACCGTAGACGCGCGACAAGGTCGTGAGGTTTACACGCGATCGAACAAAAAAGATGGGAACGGCCTAGTGATCTTGAACCAAGCTGGCACGCGACGCTTCAAGGCGTACACGTCCAAGCACCTCGACGAGCTCTTGAAGCGTGCGGGGCTCGGCGACGATGAGCGGCTGAAGGTCCGCGCCGTCGCCACTGTGCTGCCGTTCCGGACCAACGCCTACGTCGTCGATGAACTCATAGATTGGTCGGCCGCACCCGACGACCCGATTTACCGGCTCGTCTTCCCGCAGGAGGACATGCTTCCCGCGACCGACGTGGCCCGGCTGGCGGACCTGCTCAAGGCCGAGGCGCCGAACGTCGAGATCCAGGCGGAGGCGAACCGGGTACGTGCCCAGCTCAACCCGCACCCCGCCGGCCAGAAGGAGCTCAACGTCCCGAGGATGGGCGACGAGCCGGTGCCCGGCATGCAGCACAAAT
The DNA here is from genome assembly GCF_053603495.1 of Nonomuraea sp. NPDC004186. Lineage (NCBI taxonomy): Bacteria > Bacillati > Actinomycetota > Actinomycetes > Streptosporangiales > Streptosporangiaceae > Nonomuraea > Nonomuraea sp. NPDC004186. The sequence goes on from NZ_JBSGFQ010000128.1 coordinate 10,402, forward strand.
ATTCAGAGACCGCGCTGATCTTCCCCAAGCAGGGGCAGACCTGTCACGCGTACTGCACCTACTGCTTCAGATGGGCGCAGTTCGTCGGGGACGCGGACCTGAAGTTCGCCTCCGACGACATCGGCCAGATGGTGGCCTACCTTCGCCAGCATCCCGAGGTCACCAGCGTCCTGATCACCGGCGGCGACGCGATGATCATGGGCGAGCCCGTCATCAGGCGATATATCGAGCCTTTGTTGGACCTGGAGCAGCTCGAGTCCATCAGGATCGGCACCAAGGCGCTGGCCTACTGGCCGCAGCGCTTCACCACCGACCCTGACGCCGACGCCACGCTCGGGCTGTTCGAGGAGGTGGTGAACGCGGGCAAGAACCTCGCGTTCATGGCGCACTTCACGCACCCGCGCGAGCTGGAGTCGCCGCTGGTGGAGTCGGCCGTCAAGCGCATCCTCGGCAGCGGGGCCACCATCAGGACCCAGGCGCCGCTGATCCGGTCCATCAACGACGACCCGGCCGTGTGGTCGCACATGTGGCGGCGGCAACACCGGATGGGGATGATTCCGTATTACATGTTCATCGAGCGCGACACCGGGCCCCAGGACTACTTCGCGGTGCCGCTGGCGCGCGCCTACGAGGTCTTCAGGGACGCGTACTCGACCGTCTCGGGGCTCTGCCGCACGGTCCGCGGGCCGTCGATGTCGGCCACGCCGGGCAAGGTGTGCGTCGACGGCGTCACCGAGATCGCGGGCGAGCAGGTGTTCATGCTCCACTTCATCCAGGCGCGCGACCCCTCACTCGTGGGGCGGCCGTTCTTCGCGCGCTACGACCCGTCGGCGGTCTGGCTGACGGATCTGCGCCCGGCCTTCGCCGAACGTTTCCCGTTCGAGCCCGCCGGCGCGCTGCTGCCCGCCTGACCGGTCGTCCGCGCCCACGCGACCGAAAATCCGCCCCCGCGGCCCGTGACATTTGTTTTCGCGACCCTTTGTTCACGGGCCGCCGGGGACGTAAATTTCCCAGGATCCGCTCCAAGTTTTCGTGTACGCGATCCAAAGCTTCCCCGTACGCGATCCGAACCGACGCGCTCGTGATGCCGAACCGAGCGCGCGCAATATCGGAAACTAGACCCGTCTATTTCCCGTTTTGTCTCCCCGCTCAACGCTCTCCCTTTACTCGGTAACCGGCCTGCAAACCCCTGCTACATGGGCTTTCATGCGCCTGCGGCCGATCACCGCGAGTGGTAGAACTGCTGGCGTAGCTCAGCCGTGACGGCACGCTTCGTGTGGTGCCCATAGCGCGCCCGCCACGGCTTTCGGGGGTTATCGATTCGCATTTCCACCGCATTCGAGAGCGATCGATCACGAGCCGGGAAGGCAATCATGAATCGAGTAGTCAAGGCGGCTGTCGCCGTCACAGTATTCGGCCTGGCGGCGGCTTTGGCCGTGCCGGCACAAGCGGAAGTCGGGAACAACGGCGTCAGGAGCGACGGGGGCGGCACCAACAGCCCGCTCGACAGCCTGCTGGGCGGCGGCCTGCTGAACGACGGCCTGCTGAGCGGGCTGATCGGGGGCGGCCAGCTGAACGGGCTGCTGGGCGGCGGCCTTCAGGGCAAGTCCGCGGCACAGCCCAGCCGTCCGATGACGGACGTCGAGCGGGACATCGCAGCAGAGAACCGGCAGAGGTACTCCACCACGCCGAACGCGGCCGAGGACGTCACCAACTTCGGCGGTCCGCTGCCGGAGCTGTCGCCGATCGTCGGCGGGTTCTCGCTCGGCGGCGGGGGCCTGACCGAGTCCCTGCCCGTGCCCGTCCTGTCGGGGGCGGCACGCATGGCCCAGCCCGTCGCGACCTCGGTGAAGTCCGGCAAGCAGGGCGGCGGCCAGGTCGTGAGCGAGGGAGACACCCTGCGCGGCGCATACGACGCGACGACGGGCCTGCTCAACACGTCCTTCGGCGACGCGATGAACAAGCTGAACAACAACAGCGTGCTGCCGGGCACCGGATCCAGCCTGCTGAACACCAGCGCGGCCACGGCCAAGACCATGAGCGGCACCAGCAAGGGCGTCGAGACGCTGTCGGCCGAGTCGATCGTGGCCGGCCTCGGCGAGGCGGCCCGGCGGGCCCTGCCGCACGCCGCGAGCGGCCGGCTGTCGCCGATGATCGGCCAGGTCGCGCCGGTCGAGATGGCTCCGGTCATCGAGGCGCTGCCCAGCACCGCGCAGGCCGCCTCCATGGACGAGCTCACGCCGCTCGTCGAGGACACCTCGGGCGTCGTGTCCGCCAACGGCACCAAGGCCACCGGCACCTACGGTGACGTGCTGACCGCGCTCGGATGGTCCACCGACTCGCTGACGAGCTCGGTGCGGGACTCCTGGATTCGCGACTAGACGCGATCGAGGCGCCGTAGAGCGGCGGCTCGCCGAGGGCCGGGATGACGGTTCGCGGGCGTCCAAGGTGCCGACGCCCATGAACCGGCCGTACCGGCTGCGAAGCGGTCCCGTTCGCGCGCCTCAGCTGTTCCCTGAACGGCGTGTTCCCTTTCCCGGGCCGGACGGCTGCCGGCGCTCTGGCGCGGCAGGTCCGGTGTCGTCGCCGCGACGTGGCGCGTCGCGTGCCGATGTGCTGGAACGGCGGTCCGCGTGCCGCCCGTTCCCGCCCGGCAGGCCCGGTGCCGTCACTCTGGTGCGGTAGGTCGGCGGGGGCTGACTGGGAACACCGGCGCTGCGGCGCGGCAGGGGGCTGGCTGGGGACGTTCTCGCACCGGCGCGGCAGGCCGGCGGGGCGCTCACAGGTGCCGAGCGCCGACGGCACTGGCGCGCGTGGGTGGCGAGACCCCGCGCAAGCGGGCAGGTCTCATGACGGGCCTGGGCGGACGCGCCCACGCCCTGGCTCGCGCAGCGCGCCGCCACTGCAGGGCAGCGGCGTCGCACGAGCCCGCCGCCGACCCCGGTATCTGGGGTCGGCGGCTTTTTCATGCGCTGGCTGTGGGGGCCGTTCTTTTGCGCTGCCCGGGGGCCGGCGAAACCCCCATCCTGTACGGCGGAGCACGGGCGGCGCCACCCGCCGCACGTGGCTGAGCGCCTCCAGGGTGACGCCCGCTGACCCGCACGGGGCCGGCCGCCGTTACGGCGTGCTCTCAACCGTCCAAGAGGGCGGTGGGTCGTGGTCTGCGGAGTGGGTGATTGTCGGGATTACGGGCCGGTCGGAGGGCTCAGGGCAGGCGGACGCCGGTGCGACGCGCTATCTGGGCCTGCAGCCTGGCCATCTGCCAGTGCAGCTCCAGCAGCTGCTCGGCGAGCTGTATCCGGGGAATCTCGGCCACGTCCTCGGTGGCCAGGTGGTCGATCGCGGTCGAAAGCTCCACCATCGCGCGCTCCCACTCCATCAGCGTACCTCGGATCGAATTGACGTTCGAATCCTATCGGAACGGCAGGCTCGCTGTCAGTCATTTGCCACTGCAGTCGCGCGCGTTTCGCACACAACAGCGAAAAGCGTGGATGTCGGTGTTTGTGGCCGTAACCCGGCAGGGCATCGGGCCGGAGCGGGGGGAGGCTCCGAGCCGTGAGCGGCGGCGGTCGCGCCGTGAGAGAGGTCAGCCCTTGTTGTAGGCGGCGATGACTTCCTTCGGGTCGCCGTCCATCTTGATCTTGCCCTTGTGCAGCCAGATGACGCGGTTGCAGGTCTCCTCGATGACCTTGAGGTCGTGGGCCACGAGGAAGACCGTGCCGGCGGACTCGCGGATCTGGCGGATGCGCTCCTCGCTCTTCTTGCGGAACTCGCGGTCGCCCGTGGCCAGGGCCTCGTCGATGAGGAGGACGTCGTGGGTCTTGGCCGAGGAGATGGCGAAGCGGAGCCGGGCGCCCATGCCGGAGGAGTAGGTGGACATGGGGAGCTGGACGAACTCGTCGATGCCGGAGAAGTCGACGATCTCCTGGTACTTCTCGCGGACCTCGGCAGGCGTCATGCCCATGGCGTAACAGCCGAGCACGATGTTGCGCTCACCGGTGAGCTCGCGCATGAGGGCCGCGTTGACGCCGAGCAGCGAGGGCTGGCCGTCGGTGTAGACGGCGCCCTTGTGCGGCGGGAGGAGGCCCGCGATGGCCCGCAGCAGCGTGGACTTGCCCGAGCCGTTGCGGCCCACGATGCCGATGGCGTCGCCGTGGTAGGCCACGAAGGTCACGCCCTTGACCGCGTGGACCTCTTTCATCTGCGGGCGGCCCTGGCGCCTGAGGATGCGCGTGAGGGCGTTGACCGCGTTGCCCTTCTCGGCGTCGGAGGCCGCGCCGTAGACGCGGTAGACGATGTGGAGATCGTCGACGATGACGGTCGGAGTGCCCGTGGGGACGTCGAGTGGCCGCTTGCCCTGGGGCTCCGGATCTGGATGCACTCTCACATCCTTGCCGGGGACGGCGGGCTTCTCGCCCTTCACCTGTGACAGCTCCTTGGTAAGTTCAGCCACGCCCGTACCTCTCCTCGGACCGCCAGAAGTACCAGAAGCCGAAGCCGAGTGCGAACACCGCCCAGAATACGCAGGACGCCAGCACCATGGTGGGGGGGTGGTGGCCGAACTGCGGATTGTGGGTCGAGATGAGGATCTCGCGCATCCATTCGATGTAGGAAGCGGCGGGGTTCATGTACATCACATTGGCCACCCATTGGGGCAGCCCGGCGGAGCCGACGACCTTGTCCTGGATCGAGAAGAACACGCCGGAGGCGTAGAGCCAGGTGCGGGTGATGAACGGCAGCAACTGGTTGAGATCGCGCATCGAGGCGCCGAGCCGGGCGACGATCAGGCCGGCACCGATGTTGAACATCGTCTGGAGCAGCAGCACCACGGGGATCATGAGCCAGAACCAGTTGAGCCCCTCGCCGGTGAGCATCACGATGACGAGCAGGATGCCCATGGAGATGGCGAGCTGCTGGAGCTCCTGGATCGTGTAGGCCAGCGGCAGCGAGGCGCGGGGGAAGTGGAGCGCTCTGATGAGCGACAGGTTGCCCGAGATCGACTTGGCGCCCGCGGTGACCGTGCGCTGCGTGTAGGTGAAGACGAACATCCCGGTCAGCAGGAACGCCGTGTAGTTGGGGATGTTCTTGCTGCCACCGAGGATGAGGCCGAACATCAGGAAGTAGATGCCGGCGTTGAGCAGGGGGGTCAGCACCTGCCAGAGCTGGCCGAGAGCCGAGCTGGTGTACTTCGAGACGTTGCGCGAGGTCGCGTACGTCAGGATGAAGTGTCGCCGCTCCCAGAGCTGGCGCACGTAGACAGGGAACCTCGGCCGCGCGATGGCACGGCGAAGTCCGTATCTCTTGGCGAGCTTGGCCAGCGGCTCCTGCCCGCTTCGGCCGCCCGCCTGGGCGTCCGCGACAGCGGATTCCGGCTGGCTCATGGCAAGGACTCTATTGGATCCCGGTCGGTGGGGTGCCTGCCGCGCGGGTTGGCGGCAGCGTCAGTTGGACGGAGCCTCGGGACGCTCGGTTCCCAAGGTGCCGTCAAGACCTGCTCAACCGTAGCCCAGCGCGGCGCGGTGCGCTGGCAAGGGCGCGACCACTCTCATGTAGAGGGTAATTTTCATCGTCTGTTCACGTCCCGGCCGTACCGGTTACACGGGCTCTGTACGATTTGTTGCCTGTTGGGCTAAATGTCTGTGACGCTGGATTGGCACACGTGTGACCGAACTGCAACGCGCCAGAGACTCCCTGGTGGCAAGTAGTAAGGGATAGTCGCGATCGACTGGCAGGGCGTCGGCTGGTTTGACCATGTCAGCCAAACCCGGGGGGAAAACCAGGATCCCCCCGTCAGGCTGCTCACGATCACCGCAGCTCAGCGCTAACGCCCACCTGTAGAGGGAGGAATTCTTTCACCATGCGTGTTACTAAGGGCGCACAGATCGTCGCCGGTACCGCGCTGCTCGCCCTCGCGGTTGCCGCGTGTGGCGGTGGCGCCTCTGACAGTGGCGGCACTGCTGCCGGAGGCGGCGGGGAGACGCCGGTCCGCATGGAGATCGGCGAGCCCCAGGAGCTCCTGAACCCCCAGAACACGACCGAGACCGAGGGGTCCGAGGTCCTCGCCGCAGTGTTCTCCCCGCTGGTCCGCTACGACGAGAACAAGCAGCCGGTCGAGGAAGCCGCCGAGTCGATCACGACGTCGGACAGCAAGGTCTGGACGATCAAGCTCAAGTCCGGCTACACGTGGCACGACGGCACGCCGGTTACCGCCGCCGACTACGCTCGCGCGTGGAACTACGCGGCCCTGCAGGACAACGCCATGAGCTCGTCCTACTTCTTCGGGCGCGTCGACGGCTACGCCGACGTCCACCCGGGTGAGGGCAAGACGCCGACGGCCAAGGAGATGAAGGGTCTCAAGGTCGTCGACGACTCCACGCTCGAGGTGACGCTCTCGGCGCCGTTCTCGCAGTTCAAGACGATGCTGGGCTACACCGCGTTCTACCCGATGCCGAAGGCGGCCCTCGGTGCCGACGGCAAGGTGACGCAGACCTTCGGCGAGCAGCCGATCGGTCAGGGCCTGTTCAAGCTCGACAAGCCCTACAAGAAGGGCACCGACCAGACCATCGACCTGACGGTCTACGACAAGTTCCCGGGCGCCAAGCCGAAGAACTGGAAGAAGCTCCAGTTCAAGGTCTACACGAGCTCCGAGACCGCGTTCAACGACCTGCAGGCCGAGAACCTGGACATCCACGACTCGCTGCCGCCGTCGACGATCGCCACGGCCAAGTCCGTGCTCGGCGACCGCTACCACGACGAGCCCGACGCCGCCGTGGGTTACATCGGCGTCCCGCTGCAGTACAACCCCGAGTTCAAGGACCCGCAGGTCCGCAAGGCCATCTCGCTGGCCATCGACCGGAAGACCATCACCGAGACGGTCTTCTCCGGCACCCGCGCCCCCGCCGACGACTTCATCAACCCGGCCATCCCCGGTTACCGCCAGGGCGCCTGCGACGCGTGCACGTACAACCCGGCCGAGGCCAAGAAGCTGTACGACGCCGCCAAGGGCCCCAAGACCATCGAGCTGGGCTACAACGCCGACGGTGGCCACAAGGAGTGGATCGAGGCTGTCGCCAACAACCTCCGCGCCAACCTGGGCATCGAGGTCACGCCGAAGCCGTTCGAGAAGTTCCAGGGCATCCTGGACGCCCTGGACGCCAAGGAGTACAAGGGCCTCTTCCGTATGGGCTGGTCCATCGACTACCCGTCGGCCGAGAACTACCTGACCCCGATCTTCGGCACCGGCTCCATCGGCACCGGCTCCAACTACGGTGGTTACTCCAACAAGGAGTTCGACGAGCTGGTCTCCAAGGGTGACCAGGCCGCGGACGCCGCCGAGGGCCTGAAGTTCTACCAGCAGGCCGACGACATCCTCATCAAGGACCTTCCGTACATCCCGGTTTACTTCTACCGGAGCAACTTCGGGTACTCCTCGAAGGTGAAGAACGTCAAGCTCAACCTGCTCAACCAGGTTAACTGGGTCGACATCGAGAAGGCCTGACGTTCATTCGCGCGGTGGACGGCTCTTGCCGTCCACCCGCCGGAGGGCTGAGCTTGGAGGCAGCCACTCGAGCCGGGTGAACCACGGGCTCCGGGGCTGCCTCCAAGTCATGTACCGGAGGGCTTGTATGGGCCGTTATGTCATCAGGCGCTTGATCCAGGCGATACCCGTCCTGCTCGGCGCCACGCTACTCATCTTCATGATTGTCTTCGCACTGCCAGGGGACCCCATCGCGGCGCTGTTCGGAGACAAGCGCCCGGACCCCGCGGTCGCCGAGGTCCTGCGCGAGCAGTATCACCTCAACGATCCGCTGCTGTTGCAGTACTGGTACTACATCAGCGGCGTGCTCTTCCGCGGTGACTTCGGCGTGAACTTCGCCGACGTCCCCGTGTCCCAGGTCATGGCCGGCAAGTTCCAGGTCACCCTGAACCTCGCGCTGACCGCCCTGGTGATGGAGGCGCTCATCGGCGTCGGCCTGGGCCTGTGGGCGGCGCTGCGCCGCGGCAAGGCCACCGACACCGCCATCCTGGCCTCCACGCTGCTGCTCATCTCGGTGCCCACGCTGGTCACCGGTTTCGTGCTGCAGCTGGTCCTGGGCGTCAAGCTCAAGCTGTGGACCGGGCTGGACATCTTCCCGGTGGCGGGCACGTTCGCGGGCTGGCGCAGCTATCTGCTGCCCGGCTTCGTGCTCGCGGGGACGTCGATCGCGTACCTGACCAGGCTCACCAGAACCAGCCTGGTGGAGACGCTCAGAGCGGACTACATCCGAACGGCCACGGCCAAGGGCCTGCCACGACGGCGCGTCATCGGCCGGCACGGGTTGCGTAACGCGCTGATCCCGCTGATCACCTATCTGGGCGCCGACCTCGGCAACCTGATGGGCGGCGCGGTGATCACCGAGACGATCTTCAATCTCCCGGGGATTGGAAATCAGCTGTTCCAGTCGGTTTACTTGCGAGAACAACCGGTTGTGGTGGGGATCATCACCGTCCTGGTGCTGATCTACATCCTGGCCAACCTGGTCGTCGACCTGCTGTACGCCGTGCTCGACCCGAGGATCCGCTATGAGTAACCCAATCCCGCCGGTCGGGCCCGGGCTCCCGGAGACGCAGACACTGGTCACGGACACGGTTACCGACCCGGCGCCCACGCCACAGGGCAAGAAGGGCAAGGAAGGCAAGCCCGCGAGCTTGTGGAGCGACGCCTGGTACGACCTCAGGCGCCGGCCGATGTTCATCATCTCGGTGCTCATCATCCTGGTGCTGCTCGTCATGTCGTTCCTGCCGTCGCTGTTCACGGCGATCGACCCGTTCAACGCCAGGACCTGTGACCTGTCCACGGCCAGGCAGGCGCCCAGCGCCGGCCACCTGTTCGGCAAGGACAGCCTGGGGTGCGACGTCTACGCCAGGACGATCTACGGCGCCCGCAACTCGATCGTGATCGGCGTGTTCACCACGATCATCACCACGGTGGTCGGCGGTCTGCTCGGCCTGATCGCCGGTTTCCGGAGCGGCGTGGTCGACACGGTGTCCTCGCGGGTCACCGAGATCTTCTTCGCCATCCCCCCGATCCTGGGCGCGCTGCTCATCGCCGCCACCTTCCGCGGCCGGGCCAACAGCATCATGCTGGTCATCCTCGCGCTGGCGGTGCTCGGCTGGCCGATGACGTTCCGCATCATGCGGGCGGCCGTGATCACCGCGAAGAACCAGGACTTCGTGGTCGCGGCCAGGGCGCTGGGAGCGAGCGCGGGACGGATCATGTTCCGTCACCTGCTGCCCAACTCGCTGGCGCCGGTCATCGTCGTGGCCACGATCAACCTGGGCGGCTTCATCGCCGCCGAGGCCGCGCTCTCGTTCCTGGGCGTGGGTGTCCAGTCGCCGGACATCTCATGGGGTCTGATGATCGCCGACGCGCGCATCAGGTTCTTGGAGGCGCCGCTGCCACTGGTGTTCCCGGCCGTGTTCCTCAGCATCACGGTGCTGGCGTTCATCATGATGGGCGACGCCGTACGCGACGCGCTCGACCCGAAGCTCAGGTAGAAGGGGGGATCAAGTGAAGAAGACGTCAACGGATGTGTTGCCCGCCGAGGGAGGGCTGGGCGACCAACCGCTGCTCGCGGTCGACAACCTGCACGTGGAGTTCCGTACGCGTGCCGGGGTCGTACGCGCGGTGAACGGCGTGAGCTACACGGTCAGCCCCGGTGAGACGCTCGCGGTGCTGGGCGAGTCGGGTTCGGGCAAGTCCGTGACCGCGCAGGCGATCATGGGCATTCTCGACATGCCGCCGGCGGTCATCCCCAAGGGGGAGATCCGCTTCAAGGGCACCGACCTGCTCAGGCTGTCGGAGGAGGCGCGCACGCAGGTGCGCGGCCAGCGCATCGCGATGATCTTCCAGGACGCGCTCTCCGCGCTCAACCCGGTGTTCACCGTGGGCTGGCAGATCAGCGAGATGTTCCGGGTGCACCGCGGCATGTCCAAGCGCGACGCCATGAAGAAGGCCGTCGAGCTGATGGACCGGGTCCGCATCCCGGCCGCCAGGCAGCGCGTGAACGACTATCCGCACCAGTTCTCCGGGGGCATGCGCCAGCGCATCATGATCGCGATGTCGATCGCGCTGGACCCCGAGGTGCTGATCGCGGACGAGCCGACCACGGCGCTCGACGTGACCGTCCAGGCCCAGATCATGGAGCTGCTGGCCGAGCTGCAGCGCGAGAGCCAGATGGGCCTGATCCTGATCACGCACGACCTCGGCGTCGTGGCCGACGTGGCCGACAAGATCGCCGTCATGTACGCGGGTCGCATCGTGGAGAAGGCCCCCGTGCACGACATCTACAAGGGCCCCGCGCATCCGTACACGAAGGGCCTGCTGGAGTCGATCCCCCGGGTCGACCTCAAGGGCCAGGACCTGTACGCGATCAAGGGCCTGCCGCCCAACCTGCTCGACCTGCCGTCCGGCTGCGCGTTCCACCCCCGGTGCCCCTACCGGCAGGACGACTGCGTGACCGACGCCCCCCCGCTCCACGAGATCAGCGGCACCCGAGGCAGCGCGTGCCACTACTGGAGGGAGGTCCTCGATGGCGATCGGTGAGCGCATCCTCGAGGTTCGGGACCTGGTCAAGCACTTCCCGCTGACCCAGGGCATCGTCTTCAAGCGGCAGATCGGCGCGATCAAGGCCGTCGACGGCGTGTCGTTCGACCTGCACAAGGGCGAGACGCTGGGCATCGTGGGCGAGTCGGGCTGCGGCAAGTCCACCCTCGCCAAGGTGCTGATGGCGCTGGAGCGGCCGACCTCGGGCTCGGTGCTGATCAACGGCCGTGACATCGGCAGGGCCAAGGGCGGCGAGCTCAAGCGGATGCGCCGCAACATCCAGATGGTGATGCAGGACCCGTACACCTCGCTGAACCCCCGGATGACCGTCGGCGACATCATCGGCGAGCCGTACGAGATCCACAGCGAGGCGGCGCCGCGCGGCGACCGCCGCAAGAAGGTGCAGGAGCTGCTGGAGGTCGTCGGTCTCAACCCCGACCACATCAACCGCTACCCGCACCAGTTCTCCGGTGGACAGCGGCAGCGCATCGGCATCGCCCGAGGGCTGGCGCTCCAGCCGGAGATCATCGTCTGCGACGAGCCGGTGTCGGCCCTGGACGTGTCCATCCAGGCGCAGGTGATCAACCTGCTCGAGCGGCTGCAGAACGAGTTCGACCTGGCGTACATCTTCATCGCCCACGACCTGTCGGTGGTGCGGCACATCTCCGACCGGGTGGGCGTGATGTACCTGGGCAAGTTCGTGGAGCTCGGGAAGGACACCGAGATCTACGACAAGCCCGCGCATCCCTACACGCAGGCGCTGCTCTCGGCGGTGCCGGTGCCCGACCCGGAGGGCCGGGAGCAGCGGGAGCGGATCATCCTGCAGGGCGACCCGCCGTCCCCGGCGAACCCGCCGTCGGGATGCCGGTTCCGTACGCGGTGCTGGAAGGCGCAGGAGATCTGCGCCGAGGAGGAGCCGCTGCTGCAGATCCGTCCGGGTACCGGGCACGAGAGCGCCTGTCACTTCGCGGAGACGCACGACGTGGTGCACGTAGGCTGACTCGCCTCCGAAGACCCTCCGGGGGAGCTCCCCGGAGGGTCTTCGCGTTTCTACGTGGTGACGATCAGCGCGGAGCCGTGGCCGAAGAGGCCCTGGTTGGCGGCGAGGCCGACGCGGGCGACAGGCACCTGGCGGTCGCCGGCCTCGCCCCGCAGCTGCGTGGTCAGCTCGCAGAGCTGGGCGATCGCCTGGGCCGGGATCGCCTCGCCGAAGGAGGCCAGGCCGCCCGAGGGGTTGACCGGGATCCGGCCGCCGAGCCCCGTCGCCCCGTCGTGCAGCAGCTTGGCCGCCTCCCCGGGCGGGCACAGGCCGACGTCCTCCATCCAGTCCAGTTCCAGGGCCGTCGAGAGGTCGTACACCTCCGCCAGTGAGACGTCCTCAGGTCCCACCCCTGCTTCCTCGTACGCCGCGTGCGCGATCGCCGCTCTGAAGGGCCTCTCAGGGGCCGGTACGGCGGTGCGGGAGTCGGTGGCGAAGTTCGGCAGCTCCAGGATCGTGCTGGGGAAGGTCGGGGTGACGGTGGAGACCGCGGCCAGGCGTACCGGAGCCCGCAGGCCTCGGCGGCGGGCGTAGGACTCCGAGGCCAGGACCACCGCCGCGCCTCCGTCCGAGGTGGCGCAGATGTCCATGAGGCGCAGCGGGTCGGCGACCAGCGGCGAGGCCAGCACCTCCTCGGCGGTGACGGGCTTGCGGTAGCGGGCCATGGGGTTGAGCGAGCCGGCCCGCGAGTTCTTGACCTTGACGGCGGCGAAGTCGGCAGGGGTCGAGCCGTGCACGGCCATGCGCCTGCGGGCGTAGAGGGCGAAGTAGGCGGGGTTGGTGGCGCCCAGCAGGCGGAAGCGGAGCCAGTCGGGGTCGTCGGGGCGGTCGCCGCCGACCGGTTTGAAGAAGCCCTTCGGGGTCGAGTCCGCCCCGACCACCAGCGCCACGTCGCACAGGCCCGCGAGGATGCGCGTGCGGGCGATGTCCACGGCCTGGGCGCCGGAGGCGCAGGCCGCGTAGCAGGAGGCGATCCTGGCGCCCGACCAGCCCAGCGCCTGCGCGTAGGAGGCGCCCGCGACGAAGCCCGGGTAGCCGTTCCTGATCGTGTCCGCCCCGACGACGAACTCCACGTCGGTCCACGCCACCCCGGCGTCCCGCAGGGCCGCGCGGGCGGCGGCGACGCCGTACTCCAGGAAGGGCCTGCCCCACTTGCCCCACGGATGCATCCCGACGCCCAGCACCACGACGCTCACAGCGCCTCCTTCGTCGGCGCTGTGCGCGAGACGCTGCTGTGCTTATTGGTTCGTTCGCTTCGCTCTCTCACGGCCCGCTCCCACATCCACATCAGCGGTCCGTCCGACAGCGGCCCGGAGGTGAGCTCCAGCTCCATGCCGACCTCCAGCTCGTTCACGGTGAGGCCCTTGACCTGCCCGAGCACCACGATCCCCACCTCGTCGAGCTCGACGGCGGCCAGCGTCACCGGCACGTACGGGTCCGCGGCGACGTAGGGGGCGGGGGGCGGGTAGACGGCGTTCGTGTACGACCACACCCGGCCGCGGCGGGGGAGGCGGGTCGTCTCCATCGAGGTGGCGTCGCAGCGGGGGTTGGGGCAGAGGCCGGGACGGGGCGGGAAGGTGACGGTGCCGCAGGTGGCGCAGCTGGTGCCCAGGAGGAAGACGCCGTCCTCGTCGATGGCGAACCAGCCCTCGATCGCTAACGTCATGCCGCCAGTATCGCACAAGCGCTTGCTAGGGTAACGACCCGCCGGCGCCCCTTTGCCCGGACGGGTGCGCGGGCGGCCCGCCGACGTCCCTTCTGTCCCTTGGGAGAAGACCCGGGACTGGGGAGGGGGCCGGGGGAGGGGTCAGGGGCGGCGTTTGCGGTGGCGGACGAGGATGCGGGCCGACATCGCCGCGGCCAGCATCACCATGCCCGCCACCACCGGCCCCCGGGAGGCGGGCGGCGGGCCGTCGCCGAAGTACGGGCCGGGGTGGGCGAGGCCGGCGCCGGGCGGGTCCAGGCGGGCGGCCTCCCGCAGGGCGAGCAGGGCGTTGGCCACCCCGTGCCCGTAGGCGGGGCTGTGGCCGTCGGCCGGCTGCAGCCTGGTGCCGAGCTCGATGGCCGTCCGTACGTGGTAGGGCGACATGTCGGGATAAGCGGACTTGATCAGGGCCGCCACGCCCGCCACCATGGCCGCCGCCGAGCTGGTGCCGTCGCTCACCACGTACGAGTCGCGCGCGTCGGCCGTGACGATCTCCGTGCCCGGCGCGACCACCGACAGGTAGTCCTGCCTGTTGGAGAACGCGGCCACCCTGAGCTCCCGGTCCACCGCCCCCACGGCCATCACCCCGGGATAGGCGGCGGGGAAGTTCTTCCTGTTGGCCGTGCCGCCGTCGTTGCCCGACGAGGCCACCAGCACGGCGCCCCGCGCGATCGCGTACTGGATGGCCTCCTCCTCCGACGGCGAGCCCTCCCACGCGCCGCTGCCGCCGCCCAGCGACATGCTGATCACGCCGGCCCCGTGGTCGACCGCGTACCGGATGCCCTTGGCCAGCGCGTCGCGCCCGCCGGCGCGCTGCTGCTCGCGCAGCGGGTCGCCGTTCTCCAGCGTGACCCGGATGGACAGCACCCTGGCCGCGGGCGCCACCCCGATGACGCCGCCCTTGTGCTCGTCGCCGTGGCCGCGCCCGGCGATCAGGCTGGCCATGGCGGTCCCGTGCCGCCCCCAGAGGCCCTTGGCGGTGCCGGTCAGGTCGGGGCCCTGGATCACGGCGCCCTCCAGGTCGGGGTGGCGGCCGTTCACGCCGGTGTCGAGCACGGCGACGATCACGCCCTCGCCCCTGCTCGACCGCCACGCCTCGGGCAGCCGCATCGCGGCGAGCTGCCACTGTCCCGCCCGGGCGGCCTCGCCCACGTCGTCGGTGGCGCTCGCCGGAACGGTTCCCACCACCAGCGCGGTGACGAGGAAGGCGACGGCGAGCCTGCTCATCGGGTGAGCGTCCGGTGCAACTCGGTGGCGAGCTGCCGCGCCGTGGCGCGCAGCCGGGGTGCGAGGCGGTCACCCGGCTGGTACGGCCGGCCGTCGGCGTACCCGGCGGCCGTCGCCACCACGTAGCGCTCGTCGGACCTGAGCACCACCCCGGTGAAGTACTGCCGCTCGCCGAAGCGCTCGGCCGGCCCTCGGGGAAAGGCCACCGGCCGCACGGTCGCGGGCCGTCCCACGCGGTAGTAGTCGCGTCCGGGCGTGTCGAGCACGGCGATGCCCACGGTGGCGACGAACGTCTGCGTGCTGTCGGCGTACGTGGCGCGCAGGGCCACGCGGCAGCCGCGCCGGACGGCGGCGGGCTGGAACGCCGTCCGGCAGGGCGCCTCGGGGGCGACCCCGGCCAGCTCGTACGTGACCCGCGCCCCCGACGGGCTGACCCCGGGCAGGGTCGCGGGGAAGATCTGCGCGACGGGCCACGCGTGCCAGCGCTCTGACACGGGCGGCTCCGGCGCGGGCCAGATCGCGGACATTATGGAGAGCAGCACGATGGACAGCTGGTACAACGTCGACCTCTGGAGGGGAGGGGAGGGACGCCCGCGCGTTGCATTCTGACACGCGCCCGCTGATTCTTTCCGACGCTTCGGTAAACAGACCGATACGCGGAGTAATTCCGATCTGTGCGTCTTCGTCCTATGGAGTAGGGGAGAGTCGGACATGCGCGCCAGGTGGGAGCCCCAGCCGCTGCGCTGCGTCACCGGAATTGACCGCGATCGCGATCAGCCCCGCCGAGTCCGCGAACGCCACCAGCTCCCCCGGCGGCACCGCCGCGAACGTCTCCCGGTAGGGCAGCGAGAGCTGCCGCCGGCCCAGCCAGACCCCCAGGGTGTCGCCCACCCGCACGCCCAGCGCGTGCAGGTCGCCGACCGCGATCGACAGCTGGGTGTTGCCGTAGCGGTCGACCGAGACGACCTCGCCCTCCACCGAGCCCTCGCGCAGCAGCGTGGTCGGCGCCGGCAGCGTCACCAGCCTGCCGATCGGCACCTCGGGCCCCAGGTCCGACGGTCTCAGCCCGCCGCACAGCCGCCCCGCGACCGGCGAGAAGACGTCGCGCCCGTGGAAGGTGGGGGAGACCGGCCGCAGGAAGTGCTCCTCGTTGCTGATCGCGTAGGCGGCCTCGGCGCCGCCGCTGGCGTGCACGGCCCACGACAGCAGCCCGTTGTCGGGTCCGATGAACACCCGCCCGCCCGCCTCGACGGCCACCGCCCGCCGGGCGCCGCCCGCGCTGGGATCGACCGCGCCGATATGGATGCCCGCGGGAAGGTACGGAATGGTCTGGGCGAGAATCGCCGCGCCACGCCGTACGTCACCTGAGGGGATCAGGTGGCACACGTCGATCACCCGCGCCTGGGGGGCGATTCCGGCGATCACTCCGTGACACGCCGCCACATAGCCGTCTTCGAGTCCGTAGTCGGTGAGGAGCGTGATTACTGAGGTCACATTTCGTGACTGTACGTCTCTCAATACGTCGTGAACAGCCGCACTTCGCACATTACGATTGGCCACGGGCCGCGTGCGTGCGGAGTCGTCGCGCGCACCTTTCCCGAGGAGGACACCATGGGAGCACCGCTCAGCGGTGACAATGCTGCCCAGGAGACGTCCGGCCAACCCCTCTCAGAACGCGATCTCGAACTCCTCGCCTTCGAACGCCAATGGTGGCGCTACGCGGGCGCGAAGGAGCAGGCCATCAAGGAGAGCTTCGGGTTCTCCGCCACGCGCTACTACCAGTTGCTCGGTGAGCTTATCGACCGGCCGGAGGCGCTGGAGCACGATCCCATGCTGGTCAAGCGGCTGCGCAGGTTACGGTCCACCCGTCAGCGTGACCGCGCCGCCAGGAGACTCGGCATGCGTCCCTGACCGGCTGGGTACGGCAGCCGCGTGAGGAACATCCCTGGAATGAAAGCGATCTTGGACGACCCGGCGGGCGCCGTGATCGGGCTCGACTTCGACGGAACCCTGTCGCCGATCGTGCCCGATCCCGCCGAGGCCGTGATCCATCCGAAGGCGCCGGAGGTGCTGGCCGAGCTCGGCGCCCACGTCCTGGCGGTGGCCATCGTGACCGGCCGGCCGCCGGCCACTGCGCTGGAGCTCGGGCCGGGCCTGGCCGACGTGCCCCGGCTGGTCGTGCTCGGGCACTACGGCTTCGAGCGCTGGGAGGCCGGGCAGATCTCCGGGCCCCCGCCGCCTCCGGGCGTGCTCGAGGCCGAGGCCGAGCTGCAGCTGCTGCTCGAGTCGCTGGGCCTGCGAGACGTCACCATCGAGGACAAGGGCCGGGCCGTGGCCGTGCACACCAGGCGCAGCTCCGACCCGGAGGGCGCGCTGGCCAGGCTGCGCGAGCCGCTGGCCGAGCTGGCCGGCAAGCGCGGCCTGGTGGTCGAGCCGGGCCGCTTCGTGCTGGAGCTGCGGCCGCCGGGCATGGACAAGGGGCAGGCGCTCAGCCTGTTCCTGGCCGAGCGGGCCGCCAGGTCCGTCATGTTCGTGGGCGACGATCTCGGCGACCTGGCCGCGTTCGAGGCCGTACGCCTCTCGGGGCTGCCCGGCGTGACCGTGTGCAGCGGCTCCGCGGAGGTCACCGAGCTGGCCGAGCGGGCCGACATCGTGGTGGACGGGCCCGACGGCGTCGTCGCGCTGCTGGAGGAGCTTGTGGCGGCTTTCAGCCGTTCGTGATTGAGCTGCAAGTCGCGCTCCCTAGGGTCGGGCGCATGCACAAGCGACACCTCGCCGCCGTGGCCGTGGCCGCGGCCACCCTCCTCGCGACCTCCCTGCCCGCCCACGCCGCGCCCGCCCAGGCGGTCAAGCTGCGCAAGGGCCTGACCCTGTACATCCCGATCAAGTGGGTGGTCCACCGCTTCGGCGACGATGTCCAGATCGTGACCGGCAAGTGCGGCAAGCCCGTGGGCTGGGGGACGCCCGAATGCGACGCCTTCTACGTCCTCGGCCCCTCGTCCATCAAGCGCGGCGCCGAGGGGTTCGGCCCGTACACCGGCAAGCGGCCCTTCTACACGGCGAGCGACGTGCAGCCGTGCCCGTTCAACCGGAAGTGGGGCGAGGCCATCGGCCCGAAGGTCACCAGGGGCCTGCGCCAGGTCGGCGCGGGACACAAGGCCGCCTACAACGCGTGGAAGTCGGAGTGCGTCAAGTATTCGGGCTCGACCACGAAGGTGCTGCTCCGCTTCACGCAGCGCGAGTGGTACCTGCCGCAGAGCAAGATCCTCATCGTGGACCAGTGGAACACGCCGGGGCTGGCCGACACGCTCAAGCACGCCGACTGGACCTGACCGGGCTCAGATCTCGGCCAGCGCGTCGAGCTGGGCCGCGAGCCACTTCTGCGGGGGCAGGGCGGTGGCCGCGGCGTGCAGCTTGTCGCGCCGCATGCGGCGCTCGTCCTCCGGCATGACGAGCGCGGCGTGCAGCGCGGCGGCCGTGCCGCTGATGTCGTACGGATTCACCACGAGCGCGTGCGGGCCCAGCTCGGCCGCCGCCCCCGCCTCGCGCGAGAGGACGAGCGCGCACCTCGTGGACAGGATCGGGCCCTCCTTGGCGACCAGGTTCATCCCGTCGCGGATGGGGTTGACCAGCAGCACGTCGGCCATCCGGTACGCGGCCAGCGAACGCGGGTAGTCGTCGTTGACGTTGAGGATCAGGGGGTCCCAGTCCTCGGTGCCGTACTCGTCCTCGATCTCCTGCGCGCAGCGAAGCACCGACGCGGTGTATTCGCGGTATTCGGGCAGGTCGTGCCGGCTCGGGTAGGCGAACGCCAGGTGCACCACCTTGCCGTGCCACTCCGGGTGCGCGGCGAGGAACTCGCGGTAGGCCACCAGGCCGCGCACGATGTTCTTCGACAGCTCGGTGCGGTCGATGCGGACGATCAGCCGGCGGTCGCCCACCTGCTCCCTGAGCGCGGTCATGTGCGACTCGACGTCGGGCTCGACGGCGCGCTCCCACAGCGCGGCGCCGTCCACGCCGAGGCTGTGCACGCCGATGCGGGTGGTCCGGCCCTCGTGGGTGACGCTGCGGCCCACGCGGTCGACCTCCGCGCCCAGCAGCGCCTCGCAGCAGTCCATGAACGCCTGCGCCCACCTGTCGGCCAGGAACCCGGCGTGATCGGCCCCCAGGATGCCCTCCAGGACCTCTCCGACCACCTCGTCGGGCAGCAGCGAGAAGTATTCGGGGGGCGCCCACGGGGTGTGGCTGAAGTGGGCGATGCGCAGGTCCGGCCGCTCGGCGCGGAGCATCGCCGGGGTCAGCGTCAGGTGGTAGTCCTGCACCATGACGCGGGCGCCGTGGCCGGCCTCCTCGGCCAGCGCCAGCGCGAACGCGCCGTTGTAGTCGCGGTAGGACTCCCACTCGCGCTCGAACCTCGTGCCGAAGTTGGGTGAGTTGGGGATGTCGTAGAGCAGGTGGTTGACGAACCACAGGGTGGAGTTGGCCACGGCGTTGTAGGCGCGGTGGAAGGTGGCGGGCGGGATGTCGAGCATGCGCACCGGACCCGTGTCGTAGCCGGCGTGGTCGATCCGGCCGCCGGGCACCAGGCGCACGGCGCTGCGGTCGCCGTCGGACAGCGCCGCGCACACCCACAGCATGCCGTCCTTCCTGGCCACCTCGGACAGTGCCGAAACCAGGCCGCCGCCACCGCGTTTCATGGTCAGCTCGCCGTCGTCCGAGACGGTAAAGGAAACGGGTCCTCTGTTGGAGGCCACCAGGACGCTGTTCATCTACGCTCCCTTCGCCCATAGGATCCCAGCTATGGCGCTAGATGAGCTAACCGAGGAACTCGCCCGCTCGGCCGCAGGAGGAGATCATCGCGCACTTGGCGAGCTCCTGGCGCGGATCGAGCCCGATGTGATGCGACACTGCGCCCGGATCCTCCCCTATCACCAGGATGCCGAGGAAGCCTCGCAGGACACGTTGCTGGCCGTGGCGCGCAACATCGGCCGGTTCGAGGGCCGGGCGCGGTTCAGCACCTGGCTGCACATCGTGACGGCCAACTGCGCGCGCACCACGTACAGGTCGCTCAAACGCCGCGCGGCCGAGCAGACCTCGGACGAGCTGCCCACGCAGAAGCCCGACGTGGCGCGGGTGAGCGTGATCGCGGGCTCGCGCCTCGACCTGCTCGACGCCATGGAGGCGCTGGAGGCCGACAAGCCCGACCTGGCGCAGGCGCTGGTGCTGCGCGACATCGTCCAGCTCGACTACAACGAGGTGGCCGAGCAGCTCGGCATCCCCCTGGGCACCGCCAAGTCGCGCATTCACCAGGCGCGCAAATACGTGCAGGGAGTGCTGGGTGATGATTATCGCTGAGACGCCACGTCTCGCATCTTGAGACGGGTGGCCATTTGGGCCCCATGGACGGGTAGAGTCCTTTTCAACAACTGAATATTGCTCATCCAGAGGGGTGGAGGGACCGGCCCTGCGAAGCCCCGGCAACCCTCCCGGTTTGAGACTCGCGACAGGGCGAGGCCGACCGGGACAAGGTGCCAATTCCGGTCTGCGGTCAAGGTGGCCGCAGGCGAAGATGAGGGAAGGCCTCGCTTCATGTCGCTCGACTTTGGTCCTGCTGTCGGTCTGTCCTGCCGTGAGTGCGGCACGCGCTACCCGCTCGGTCCGAGCTTCGCGTGTCTGGAGTGTTTCGGGCCGCTCGAAGCGGCCTATTCCTTCGGTACCGTGACCCGCTCCGACATCGAGTCGGGCCCCGCCAACATCTGGCGTTACCGGTCGCTGCTCCCGGTTCCGGTTGACGTCGCCAGTAAGCCGAATATGAACCCCGGCTGGACCAAACTGGTCAAGGCCGGAAACCTCGGACGCGCACTCGGTCTCAAGAACCTGTACGTGAAGGACGACTCGGGCAACCCCACCCATTCCTTCAAGGACCGGGTCGTCGCCATCGCCGTCGAGGCGGCGCGTAACTTCGGCTTCCACACCCTTTCCTGCTCCTCCACGGGCAACCTCGCGGGCGCGGTCACCGCGGCGGCGGCGCGCGCCGGGCTCGAGGCGTGCGTGTTCATCCCGGCCAACCTCGAAGCGGCCAAGATCGCCATGGCTCGCGTGTTCGGCGGCAAGCTGATCGGGATCGACGGCACCTATGACGAGGTCAACCGGTTCTGCTCCGAGCTGATCGGCGACCCGCTGGGTGACAAGTGGGGGTTCGTCAACGTCAACCTGCGGCCCTACTACGCCGAGGGCTCCAAGACGCTCGCGTACGAGATCGCCGAGCAGCTCGGGTGGCGGTTGCCCGAGCAGATCGTCATCCCCATCGCCTCCGGCTCGCAGCTCACCAAGATCGACAAGGGCTTCCGCGAGCTGGTGCAGCTGGGGCTGGTCGAGGACACGCCGTACAAGATCTTCGGGGCGCAGGCGGCCGGGTGCTCGCCGGTCTCCACCGCGTACAAGGCGGGGCACGACGTCGTGCAGCCGGTCAAGCCCGACACCATCGCCAAGTCGCTGGCCATCGGCAACCCGGCCGACGGGCCGTACGTGCTCGACATCGCCCGGCGCACCGGCGGGGCCGTCGAGGACGTCACGGACGCCGAGATCGTGGCCGCGATCAAGCTCCTGGCCTCGACGGAGGGCGTCTTCGCCGAGACCGCGGGAGGGGTGACCGTGGGCGTGCTGAAGAAGCTCGCCGAGAGCGGGCGGCTCGACCCCGAGGCCGAGACCGTGGTCCTCAACACCGGCGACGGGCTCAAGACGCTCGACGCGATCAGCGACGACGCCCAGCCCACGGCCGTGATCCGGCCCTCCCTCGACGCGTTCCGCGCGACTGTCTGACAACCAGGAAAGGCGAGTTAAACCATGAGCGTTTCGGTGCGGATTCCCACCATTCTGCGCACCTACACCGGGGGCAACGCCGAAGTCAGTGGCGAGGGCGCGACTCTTCGTGACGTGCTTGCCAAGCTCGACTCCGACTACCCGGGGATCGGCGCGAGAATTCTGGATGAATCGGGCAAGATTCGTCGTTTTGTCAACGTTTACGTTGGGGAAGAGGACGTCCGTTTCGCCGACGGGCTCGACACTCCGGCACCTGAAGGCACTCAGATCTCAATCATCCCGGCGGTTGCCGGCGGCTGAGTGCTATAGATCACACGTGTGGAAGGCGCCCCTAGTGGGCGCCTTCTCCATTTCCAGGGCAAATGAAACGCTGAAGCGCCTTCGTTGCGAAGAAATGCGTCGTTTGCAGATTGACTCTGTTGCCAAACCCCGTGCCACAGGTATGGTCGAGGGCGATCGTCTGGCTGATTTTCCCTTAAGTCCGGCGATTACGGGTCTCGCGGAGGAATGGGCGAGATCTGAAAGCCCAGTAAGAGGAGTCGGAAGTGGCGCAGGGCACCGTCAAGTGGTTCAACGCGGACAAGGGCTACGGCTTCATCGCGGTAGACGGTGGTAAGGATGTATTCGTCCATTACTCAGCGATCATGATGGACGGGTACCGATCTCTCGAACAGGGCCAGCGGGTCGAGTTCGAGATCACGCAGGGCCAGAAGGGACCTCAAGCGGAGTCCGTCCGCGCGGTCTGATACACCCCCCTGGTATGCACCGGCGGGGATCGCCCGGCAGCGCAGTCCGTGCGAACCCGCCACCTTTCTTTCGTCGACTCGGTCACGGCGAGCCGCGCGAGGCGGCTCGCCGTGCGTATGGATCCCGCCACCTGCGGTGGCCTGGACGCGGCTCGTCGCAGGTGCGGGGTCCTGCCGCCGACGATGGACGGCTCTGCCGTACAGGCTGATATGGGGAGGAAAGGCCCGGTAGGAGGCTTCTCGCTTGCACTCGACAGGGTAGAGTGCTAAACAGTTCGTTGGCACTCTGTGCAGCAGAGTGCCAACACTCGGATCGGGACGATGGGGTCTGCCGCAGGAGATGCTGACCCATGCCGTCGCGGGCGTCGGCTCGGTCCACGACAAGCCACCCTGCATCTGGGAGGTCTAGCCTTATGGCAGCCAAGATGATCGCGTTTGACGAGGACGCCCGGCGCGGTCTCGAGCGCGGTATGAACCAGCTCGCCGACGCCGTCAAGGTGACCTTGGGTCCCAAGGGCCGCAACGTCGTGCTGGAGAAGAAGTGGGGCGCCCCCACGATCACCAACGACGGTGTCTCCATCGCCAAGGAGATCGAGCTCGAGGACCCGTGGGAGAAGATCGGCGCCGAGCTGGTCAAGGAAGTCGCCAAGAAGACCGACGACGTCGCGGGTGACGGCACCACCACCGCCACCGTGCTCGCCCAGGCGCTGGTGCGCGAGGGTCTGCGCAACGTCGCCGCCGGCGCCAACCCGATGGGCCTGAAGAAGGGCATCGAGGCCGCCGTCGAGCGCGTCAGCGAGGAGCTCTCCAAGCTGGCCAAGGACGTGGAGACCAAGGAGCAGATCGCTTCCACGGCCTCCATCTCCGCCGCCGACCCCGAGATCGGCTCGCTCATCGCCGAGGCGATGGACAAGGTCGGCAAGGAAGGCGTCATCACCGTCGAGGAGAGCAACACCTTCGGCCTCGAGCTCGAGCTCACCGAGGGCATGCGCTTCGACAAGGGCATGACGTCGATGTACTTCGTCACCGACTCGGACCGCATGGAGGCCGTGCTCGAGGACCCGTACATCCTGATCGTCAACAGCAAGGTCTCCGCCAACAAGGACCTGCTGCCGCTGCTCGACAAGGTCGTCCAGTCGGGCAAGCCGCTGCTGATCATCGCCGAGGACATCGAGGGCGAGGCCCTGGCGACCCTGGTCGTCAACAAGATCCGCGGCCTGTTCCGCTCCGTGGCCGTCAAGGCCCCGGGCTTCGGTGACCGTCGCAAGGCCATGCTCAACGACATCGCCATCCTGACCGGTGGCCAGGTCATCGCCGAGGAGGTCGGTCTCAAGCTCGAGAACGCCACCCTCGACCT